>JACCXR010000396.1 GCA_013696915.1 Euzebyaceae bacterium | reverse complement strand
AAGACCCTGCTCGCCCCGGACTCCGCGCTGCAGCTCGTCGACGTGCGCGACCCGGACGAGAACCTGGCGCTGGCCCACGCCGTGCTGCGCGACGCGCAGGCGTCACCTGCGGGCAGAGCCCGGCTCGCGCTTGCGGCGGCCGTGGGCAACATCCCGGGCTGGAACGATCCCGCGTCACCAGAGCCGGCTCCGGACGACTTCGCCGCTCGCCAGCGCAACCAGTTCGCCTGGTACGAACAGGTGGGCTTCCTCGTGTTCTTCTGGGCCCGCGAGCAGGTGGAACGCCAGGCCGGCGGCAACCCTTCCTGGAACGCCGGCGTCGACTACGGCCGGCTGCTCGCCACCTCGATCAACCGCGACGAGGTCGAGGCGCTGTACACGGAGGCGGGGCTCGACCTGCACGACGACCTCGAGCGCCTCGCCGCCGAGCCCCGGATCGAAGCCGATCCCGACGCCGTCACCTACCTCGAGCGTCACATCGTGTTCTCCGGAGACCTGGGCGGCGTCCCCGTGCTCACCGTGCACACCGACGGCGACGGGCTCGTGACCTCCGACAACGAGCGGGCGTACGCCGAGGTGGTCGGCTGGGCCGGCCACGACCATCTCCTGCGCCAGCTCTACGTCCACCGCGGCGGGCACTGCACGTTCACCGTTGCGGAGATCCTGGTCGCCCTCGAGGCGCTCGTCGGACGGATCGAGGGCGGCAGCTGGCCCGACCTTGCTCCGCAGCGGTTGAACGCCGCCGCCGCTGCGATGGGCCCGGACCGCAACGCGCTGCCATCGGGCGCTGCGATGCAGGCACAGTTCTTCGAGTTCCAGCCGCACGGGTTTCCCCGCCGTTACGACATCCGCGACGTCCGGGACGTCCGGGAAGGAGCGCGACCATGACTGAACCGAGCGGCACCGCCCAGCGGGAGTGGGACGACGACCAGCTCGTCGAGCTGTTCGATCGCGTCGACAACGCGGGGCGCTGGGGAGCGGACGACGAGCTCGGGACGCTGAACTACATCACCCCACGCAAGCGCCTCGAGGCAGCGGCTCTGGTCCGGACCGGCCGGGTGCTGTCGCTCGCGCACCCGCTCCTGGCACGGGCCACGGAAGCCCGTCCGCAGCAGATCGAGCACCGGATGCTGTACGGCAACGTGCCCGACGGCTCACTCGGGAGCGCGAGCGAGCACCTCGCGCTGGACGTCCACCAACACGGCATCACGCACATCGACTGCGTCAGCCACGTCGCGAGCTACGACGGTCGGGTCTACAACGGTCGGAGCTTCAACGAGGTGGCCACCGACACCGGTCTCAGCTTCGGATCCGTCTACGCGCAACACGAGGGCGTCGTGTCACGCGGCGTCCTGCTCGACGTCGCGGCGGCCGCCGGGGTCGAGTGGCTCGATCCATCGCATGAGATCACCGCCGCCGACCTCGACGCGGCGGAGCGCCACGCAGGTGTCGAGGTCTCCAGCGGCGACGTGGTCGTCGTCCGGGCCGGTGTCGGGGCACGCGAGGCGTCCGTGGGACCGAGTCCGCTCGGGCCGGGGCCCGGCGGTGACGCCGCGGTCTGGTTCCACGAGCGCGAGATCGCCGTGTACACCGGTGACGCCCCCGAGCACCTGACGTCCGCCGGTGCACGGATGCTCGGACTGCTGGACGAGGCGCCCACAGGTGCGGGCGAGGCTGTCCCCACGCGCTTTCCCCTCGCGTTCCATCAGACGTGCATACCGGCAATGGGCCTGGTCCTGCTCGACTACTGCGACGTCGAGGAGCTGGCAAGGACCTGCCGAGAGCTCGGGCGCTACGAGTTCCTCTTCGTCGCCGCACCACTGGCGATCCCGGGAGGAACCGGCTCACCCGTGAACCCGCTGGCGATCTTCTAGATGGACCAGCCGCCTGAGCGCGACGCCATTTGGAGCCAGCCGTGGCGCGGTCGCTGGATCTGGGATCGCGAGCCGGAAGAGGCGTACTGGTGGCGGCCGACCCCGGCTGCCAGCCACGACGTCTACGTCCGCCGGACGTTCGAGGCGGACGGGCCGCAGGACTCCGTGTGGGCGCGCGTGACGTGCGACGCCCGCTACGTGCTGTTCCTCAACGGACAGATGCTGGGGCGAGGTCCGGTCCGCGGCGAGCCCGAGTTCCTCGGGTGGGACGAGTACGACCTCGGCCCCCACCTCATGGCGGGGCGCAACGTCGTCACCGCGCTGTGCCGCTACTACGGCACCGCGGGCCCGTGGTGGATCCCCGCGGCACCGCTGGGCACGCTCGGGCGGGGGTCGTTCTGCTTCGAGACCGCCCCCGGGGCGCCGGTCGAGCTCGTCAGCGACACGACCTGGCGGGCGGCTGCCGCTCCATGGGTCCACCGCGGCGAGCCGGGGATGCACTCGTTCCCGCCGGAGGTGGTGGACGGGCGACTGGTGCCCTCGGGCCTGCATGACCCGCACGCCAGCGAAGCGGACTGGCCTCGAGCGGTCACCCTCAGCGGCCGGGGCCACGGGACGGTCCTGGACCGCCCGCCGGCGGCGCCGTACATGACCCCGCTGCGACGGTCGATACCCCAGCTCACGTCGGTCCCGATCGAGCCCGCCCTGCTGGAGGAGGGCCGGCGGGTGCGGGTCGACCTCGCCGACGACCCCGTCGCCACCTGGGCGACCCTGGAGTGCGATGACCAGGGCGACCGTGTGGTCTCCGTGTGGGACCTGGGCGTGATCAGTCTGGGTCACGTGGCCTTGCGGGTGACCGAGGCCGGCGCGGGCGCGGAAGCCGGTGTGGTGGACGTCGTGGGCGGCGAGGACCTGCGTGAGGACGGCCTCCCCGAGGTCAGCCCGCGCAGGTGGGCGGCCCGCTACATCGTCGGGGGACGCGGCGAGGAGCAGGTCGCCTTCTTCGATCCCATCGGGTTGCGCTACCTGGCGGTGCATCACCCCCCGGACGTGGCGGTGGGGGTGCGGTTCGAGGAGACCACGTACCCGCGCGGCGAGGGCGCCGAGTTCCACTGCGACGACCCGCGCTACGACGAGCTGTGGCGCGTCGGGGCGCGGACCGTCGACGTCTGCTCGACCGACGCGTTCCTGGACTGTCCGGGCCGCGAGCAGCGGGCGTGGGTGTCCGACGCCTACCCCCAGATCCTCGTGTCGCTCGTGACCAACCCCGACCGGCGGCTCGTCCGCCACCACCTCGCCCTGACCGCACAGAGCCGCCTGCCCGGCGGCCTGCTGGCCGGCGCCGCCGGCTGTGACTTCACCCGCATCGGCTTCACCATGCCGGAGTATTCGTTGCACTGGATCCGGTCGCTGGCCGCCTACTGGTCGTACTCCGGCGACGAGGAGCTGGTGCGCAGCCTCCTGCCCGTCGCCGACGCGATCATCGAGCGCTACGAGCGTCAGCGGGGTTCCAGCGGTCTCCTCGAGAACTTCCCCGGCTGGGTCTTTCTCGACTGGGCACAGCTCGACCGCGACGTCGTCACCGGCACGCACGACGCCCTGTACGCAGCGGCCCTCGGGGCGTACGCCGGTCTGCCCGGCGCGCATGACGTCAGCGACCTCCTCGCGCGCACCACACAGGCGTTCGAAGCACTGTGGGACGAGGAACGCCACGTCTACGTGGACGCGATCGGCGCGGCCGGACGCAGCAGGCGGATCAGCCAGCACACCAACGGGACGGCCCTGCTGGCGAACATCGTCCCGTCGGATCGCGTCGCCGGCGTCATCGCACGCATCGTCGACCCGGCCGGCGCCGGCCTCGGGGGGCGTCTCGTGGTCACGCCGACGTCGGCGGACGTGCGGGCACACGACCGCATCCCGGTCTTCCAGTTCCAGGCCCCCGACGACTTCGACCCGCAACGCGACGTCGTCGCCGCCCAGCCGTGGTTCTGCCGCTTCCTCCACGAGGCGTTCTTCCGGCATGACCGTCGCGACCTGATCCTGGCGAGCCTGCTGCGCTGGAAGGTGGTGCCGGGCAACGAGACGTTCCAGGAGTTCTGGGACGCGGCGCCCGGCCAGTCGAGTCGCTGCCACGGCTGGGCCGCCAGCCCGACCTACGACCTGACCTCCTACATCCTCGGCGCACGGCCCGCGACGCCGGGATACCGCCGCGCCGTCATCGACCCCTGCCTGGGACCGCTCACCCGCGTGGGCGGGCGGGTCCCGACCCCCTTGGGCTGGCTGTCGGCCGAGGTCCACGACGGCGAGGTCCGCGTCGAGGTGCCGACGGGCATGACGGTCGACGTCGGTGGGGCCGAGGTTCCGAGCGGGCGGCATCACGTCCCGCTCGCAAGGGGGGAAGAATGACGCGGGTCCTCGCAGCCGAGCGCGTCGAGGTCGCGCTCGACGCCCACGCCGAGGTCGGCGAAGGGCCCGTCTGGGACGCGACCAGCGGCGAGCTCGTCTGGGTCGACATCCCGCGCCACCTCGTGCACCGGCTGCACCCCGGCAGCGGCCGCGTCGAGTCGTTCGACGCGGGCCAGCCCGTGAGCGCGGTCGCGCTGCGGTCGGCGGGCGGGCTCGTGCTCGCCCTGCGCGACGGGTTCGGGCTGCTGGACCGGCAGACCGGAGACCTTCAGCTCGCTTGCGCGGTCGAGCGGGAACAGACCGCCAACCGCATGAACGACGGCAAGTGCGACAGCACCGGCCGGTTCTGGGCGGGGACGATGGCGCTCGACATGAGCCCCGGTGCCGGTGCGCTCTACCGGCTGGGGACGGATCTGGAGGTGGTGCAGGTCCTGCGACCCGTCTCGGTCTCCAACGGGCTCGCGTGGTCACGTGACGACCGGACCATGTACTTCATCGACAGCACGACCAACGGCGTCGACGCGTTCGACTACACGCCCGGGAGCGGACGGATCGGCAACCGCCGGCGGCTGATCGCCGTCGCGCCCGACGACGGGCTCCCCGACGGCATGACCGTGGACGCCGAGGGGTTCCTGTGGGTCGCCCTGTGGGACGGCTGGGCGGTCCGCCGCTACGCACCCGACGGGACCCTCGACCTGGTCGTGCAGCTGCCGACGGCGCAGATCACCAGCTGCGCCTTCGGCGGCGAGACCCTCGACGAGCTCTACGTCACGTCGGCATCCGGTGGGCTGGCGGAGCAGGCACGCCACGACCAGCCGCACGCGGGTGCGATCTTCCAGGTACGAACCGGCGTCGAGGGACTGCCGCCGCAGGAGTTCGCGGGATGAGCGAGCCGTTGGTCGAGGTGGTCCGGGGACCTCTGGTCGAAGCCGTGCACCGCGGTGATGTCGCCGTCGTCGACTCGTCGGGAGTGCTCCGCGCATCCGTCGGCGACCCCGAGTCAAAGGTCAGCTACCTGCGCTCCTCGGCCAAGCCGTTCCAGTCGATGCCCCTGGTCTACGGCGGCGCGGCGGCGCGCTGGACGTTCGACGACGAGGATCTCGCGGTGTGCTGCGCGTCGCACAACGGCGAGCCTGTCCACACCCACCGGATCGCGTCGCTGCTCGAGCGGATCGGCGTCGCGCCGGCCGACCTTGCCTGCGGCGCGCATCCGCCCCTGCACCGCGACGCGGCCGCAGCCCTCGCTCGAGACGGTGTCGAACCCAACGTCCTGCACAGCAACTGCTCCGGGCTGCACACCGGCATGCTCGCGCAGGCGCGTCAGCTCGGCGTCGACATCCGGGGCTACGAGTCGCCGGGCCACCCGGTCCAGCAGGAGGTCCTCGCCAACGTCGCACGCTTCACCGGGTTGACGCCAGGGGACATCCCGGTCGGCGTCGACGGTTGCGCCGCACCGTGCTACGGCGTCAGCCTGTACCACATGGCCTTCGCGTACGCGCGGCTGGTGGACCCGCGCGATGTCGGGGAACCGTACGCCTCGGCCGCCGGCGCGATCCGCACCGCGATGACCCGCCACCCGCACCTGGTTGCGGGCACCGGCCGCTTCGACACGGACGTCATGACACTCGGGAAGGGGCTGGTGTTGGCCAAGGGGGGCGCCAGTGGCGTCCAGTGCGTCGGCATCACCGGCGGCGTCGGCGTGGCGGTCAAGATCGAGGACGGCGCAGAAGGACACGCCTCGCCGGCCCGACCGACGACCGTGGCGGCGATCGAGGTGCTCCGCCAGCTCGGCGTCCTCGACGACACGCAGGTCGCAGTGCTCGGCGAGCACGCTCGTCCGGTCATGAGGACCGTCCCCGGGGAACCGGTGGGTGAGGTGCGCCCCGCGTTCACCCTCGCACCCGGTCCGGTGACCACCCGACCGGACGTCACGGCGTGACCACGTACCGCTCCCTGACCAGCTGGGTTGCCGTGCCCTCCACTGAGCTCCTGACCGATCTTGCGGCGGTCACCCCCGCCGGCGCGCTCGTCACCGACGCCGACATCCTCGAGACCTACGGCCACGACCAGGCCGCCTGGGTCACCGCCGGCAAGCCGGTCGCCGCGGCATTTCCGACGACCACCCAGGAAGTCAGGCGATCGTGGCACGGATCTGCGAGGAAGCCGGTGCGAGCTACGTCGCGAAGACCCTCGATGCCGACGAGGGTGAGCAGCTGCTGCCGCGCGCCGCCTGGCGTACCCGGCGCTGGAACGGCTCGGTGCCACCCTGCTCGACGACGTCGCGGTCCCGCGGTCGCGTATCCCCGAGCTGATCGCGGGGATCGAGGCGACCGCCCAGCGGCATGGTGTTCTCATCGGCACCTTCGGCCACGCCGGTGACGGCAACATGCACCCGACCATCGTCTTCGACGGCGACGACGAGGGCTCGCGCCGAGCCGCAGAGGTGGTCTTCGACGACCTGGTCGGGTGCGCGCTCGAGCTCGGCGGGACCATCACGGGCGAGCACGGGGTCGGCACGCTGAAGCACCGCTTCTTGGAGCGCGAGCTCGGCACCGCGACGGTCGCCCTCCAACGCCGCGTCAAAGACGCTCTCGATCCGCTTGGCATCCTCAACCCCGGCAAGGCTGTGTGACACGCACGGGGGGCGGGAACGTGCGATGCGGCCGGGGGCCCCTACAGCTCGAAGCGGCTGCCGACGCTGTTCGGGACGAAGGCGGACGGGAAGGCGGCCGCGAGCGCGTGGATCGCTCGCCAACCGGTGCAGTGGGTCGGCACGATCACGTTCGGTGCGAACTTCTCGAAGGCGGCGCACACCAGCGGTATCAGTGGCTCGAACAGCGGCCCGTTGAGGTGGAAGCCACCGATGATGGCGTGAACTTGCTCCACGCCCGTCAGGCGCTGCGCATAGCTGACCGTGTTGACGACGCCGGCGTGGCCACAACCGGTCATCACCACCAGCCCCTTGTCGCGCACGTGCACGACCAGCGCCTGGTCGTCGAGGACCAGCGGATCATCGGACCAGCTGCCGTTGTGCAGCACCTCTTGGAGCGGGAAGCCGGGCTCATAGTCGTTGGTGCGATCGATCTCGCCGGTCACCAGCACCGACCCGTCGAGGAGGAAGGACGGCTGGCGGTCCTCGATGATCTCGAAGCCGACGCCTTCCAGGCCCGACCGGCTGGTCGACGGCAGCTCCCACGGCTCGTAGCCGGGCAGGTTGAGGCGGCGCCGATGCCAGAAGTCGGGATGGATGACGACGGGCAGGTTGGCGCGGCCCAGAAGGCGTGCAAAGCCGTCGAGGCCGGTCGTGTGGTCGAAGTGGCCGTGGCTCAAGACCACGGTCTCGATCTCGTCGGCGCACACGCCGAGGTAGCGCATGTTGTGCGCGAGCCCGTCGGGAGTGCGCCCCGCGTCGAACAGCATCCGGTTCTCACCCTTGGTGGTCGTGACGCTGACGAGCGCGGAGAAGCCGTGCTCGGCGCGCGGATGCTCCCAGACCTCGCCACCTTCAAGCAGTCCGGCGGGGCGACGGCCGTTCTCCGACATCGGGACGAGGCGCTTGGCCGGTCCCTGGTCGGGCATGAACATGTCGATGGAGTTGTCGACCAAGGTCGTGACGGTCATCGACTCGACCGGCTGCAGCGGGATAGTGGCCACCAGAGTCCTCGCTCATCAACGGCCGCGGAGCCGAAGTATCAAAAGTACGAGCCACAGCAGAAAACTATTCTGACGCGTGGTGTGACGACCGTCAATCGCGCGCGTGACCAGCCGCGACGGCATCAAGTCGCGGACCTCCTTGGCGGCGTGAAGGACCGCCTGACCGGCCTCGTCGACCTGCGCATCGGTGAGCCTCCCCGCGGGGGCTGCGATGGCGACCGCCCATGCTCCGCGAAGCTTCGGAGACCATCCCTACCTCTCGGACACCCGCTCATGCGACGACCCGTCCCACGCAGCAGATCACGCACGGGGCTCGTGACGTTTCGACAGCCGCGGCGCGATCTTGGTCACGAGCCCGACTATCGCTTCTCGTTCGCCAACGAGCGCACCTTTCTCGCCTGGATCCGCACGGCGCTGGCGCTGGACGCAGGCGGGCTCGCCGTCGTGGAGCTGCTCCCACCGTTCCCCGTGCCCTACGGGCGCGAGGCGCTCGGGGCGGCACTGGTCGTGCTGGGCGCGATCATCGCGGCCGTCAGCTACGGCCGCTGGGTCACCAACCAAGAGGCGTTGCGACTCGATGCGCCTCTGCCCTCGTCGCACCTGCCACGCGTGGTGGCTATCGGCGTCGCCGTGCTGTCAGCGCTGGCGGTCGGCCTGTTGATCGGCGGGCGGGGCGCGTGACCACTGAGAATCCGCCGCCGGATGGCCCGCGGCGGTTGCCGCACCGCGTTGTCGACCTGCAGCTGCAACACGAGCGCACCACCTTGTCCTCGGACCGGACGGCCGTCGCCATGATCGTCGCAGGCTCCGTCTTCCTCCACGCCGGCAAGGGGCCACTGCACAGCCCCCGCCACGTCCCCGGTGTCGTCGCGATCGCGTTCAGAGCCATGCTCCTGGCGCATGCCTACCGTCGTTACGAGCGGCTGCGAATCTCCGTCGCGACGGGGACCGGCAGCGCCACGCCATGGCTGTTGCGCCTCGTCGGTGTGGCGACGCTGCTCTTCTCGCTGGCGTCGCTCGTGCTGATCGTGGCGGGAGGTTGACGGGATCGCGCGCGGAGCTGCGCAACCCGCTGCTCGAAACCGCTCGCTACAGGCGCTCATCGGCGGCGCGAGCAGCGGCTATGACGACCGGAGCCAGCTCTGCGATGCGATCAGCGTCGAGGCGGGACGCCGGTGTCGAGATCGCCACCGCGGCACGGGATCGTCCGTCGCGGTCGCGCACGACTGCGCCGATCGCCGCGATCTCGGGCTGGCTCTCGCCGATGTTGACGGCGAAGCCGCGCTCCCGCACACCCGCGAGATGCTCCTCCAGCTCGGATCGCGTCGCGATGGTGCGCGAGGTCATCGTGGCGAGCGCCTCATCGGGATAGCGCGCACGCAACTCCTCCGAGGACAGCTCGGCCAGCAGGGCCTTGCCTGCCGCGGTCCAGTGGGCCGGCATGCGCACGCCGACGCGCGAACCGACGCGGACCGGACGCTCGCTCTCGACGGAATCAAGGAAGCGCCCGTAGCTGCCGTCGAGCACCACGAGGTTGGCCGTCTCCTGGGCCCGCCCGGACAGCGCCGCGAGCACCGGGTGGATTCTTTTGACATCCGGGTCGGTGAGGTGGTGCGCCCACCCCGTCAGCACCGGCCCGAGCCGGTAGGCCCGCGTGGCACGGTCCTGCTCGGCGAAGTCCCGGTAGGCGAGCATCGCCAGCAGCCGATGGGCGGACGACGGTGCGATGCCGAGCTCCTCGCTGACCTGTGTCACGCCGACGACCTCGTGGTCCCGCAGCAGCAGCAACAGGCGCAACGCGTTGTCCACGGAGGCGATCGGATACGCCGGCGGCCCAGGGTGATTCTGCATCACAGAAAGTCTAGACGGTCCTGCTGGTGGGACCGATGTGCTCCAGCGACCGCCAGCCGAGCCATTCTGGGCTCCACCCCCGCGCGACGAACGCCACGGTCCAGTAGGGCTTGGCCTGCCGGAGTACCGCTGATATTCTGTCTCACGGAAAGCGTTTCTGCGTCGAACCGGAGGGTCGCTGGGATGGCTGGGAGACCGATGCACGTCGCAGGATTGGCCGTCGCTGCGCTCATGCTGGCCTCATGTAGCGGTGGCGTCACGGCGGGAGGCGACGCAGCGCCGCCGAGCGAGGTCGCCGCCGGGATGGACGAGTCGCCACCCGCGGCCACCGCCGACGCGGACGCCCCTGTCGTTGCCCCGACCGAATCGCCGGCGGCGGCCGACGTCGAGCCCGCGACGCTGCGCGTGATCCAGGTGCCGGTGATCACCAAGGCGCCGCTGTACCTCGGCATCGAGCAGGGCCTCTTCGAGGAGGAGGGCCTGACCATCGACGCCCAGGCGGCGCAGACGGGCGCCGCCGTCACCGCCGCGGTCGTCAGCGGCGAGGCGCAGATCGGCAGCAGCGCGGTCGTGCCACAGCTGCTCGCCGTCGCCCAGGGGCTGCCGCTGCGGGCTGTCGCAGCCAGCGGCGCGACCGCCGCCCCGACCGACGACGAGCCCAACGGGAACTTCGTCGTCCTGGTCGGATCCGACAGCGACATCGAGACCGCCGAGGACCTCAACGGCACGACGATCGCGGTGAACGCCCTGCAGGCCGCGATCGAGCTGGCGGTGCGGGCCGCGGCCGACCGCGAAGGCGCAGACTCGTCGACGTTCGAGTTCGTTGCGATCCCCTTCCCGGAGATGTCCGCGGCGCTCGCGGCGGGGCGGGTCGACGCCATCGCCGTCGTCGAGCCCTTCTTCCAGGCGGCCGTATCGCAGGGGCACCGTCCGGTTCTCATCGCCTACCCGTACGACCCGGACTCGGGGCTGGAGTTCGCCCTCGGCGCGTTCTTCACCAGTGCCGAGTACGCCGAACAGAACCCGGACGTCGTCGAGCGCTTCATCCGCGCCATGCGCAAGGCGAACGAGTACGCCCAGGAGCACCCTGACGAGGCGCGGGCGATCATGCCGACGTTCACGCGCATCGCCCCCGAGGTCGCCGCCGATGTCTCGCTGCCCAACTTCCCCGCCGACCTGCCCCTGGAGGAGGTGGAGGCACAGGCCGAGCTGATGGTGCGTTACGGGATCGCCGACGAACCTCCGGATGCGCGGACGCTGCTGTCGGTGCTCGAGGCCACCCCGTGACGGCCGACCCGCCCCCGCCATGACGACCGCCGTCGGTGCCGGTCCTGCGCTCGGCGCAGATGACCACGGCGGTCAGCGCGTCTGGTGGCTCCCGTGGCTGACGGTGCTCGGGGTGCTCGCCTCGCTGGAGGCGCTGAGCCGGTCCGGCGCGATCCCCCAGGACCACCTTCCCGCCGTGACCACTGTGCTCACGGCGCTCGGCGCGGAGCTCCGCAACCCGACCTTCTGGCTGCGGGTGTGGGAGACGGTCCAGGCGTGGGGGCTGGGCCTGGCGGTGGCCGTCGTCGCCGGGATCCCCCTCGGGCTGGCGATCGGCAGCAACCGCCTCGCCTACCGGATCGTGCGCGTGCTGATCGAGTTTGTCCGCCCCATCCCGCCGGTCGCCGTCCTGCCGCTCGCCGTGTTGCTGTTCGGAACCGGCGTCGAGATGAAGGTCTACCTGGTCGCGTTCGCGGCCTTCTTCCCATTGCTGTTCCAGGCGCTCTACGGAGTGCAGGACGTCGATCCGGTCGCGCGTGACACCGCGCGCGCCTACGGGCTCGGACCGGCCGGGTGCTTCGTCTGGGTCACGGTTCCCAGCGCACTGCCCTACGTCGCCACCGGGCTGCGCCTGTCCGCCGCGATCGCTCTGATCGTCACCATCGCCACCGAGATCGTGGTGGGCTCGTCCGGGCTGGGGTACGCCATCAACGAGGTGCGCTACGCCAGCGACATCGCGCTGATGTACGGCATCATCCTCGTCACCGGCGTGCTTGGTCTGGCGATCGCCATCGTGTTCAGACAGCTGGAGCGGCGCCTGCTGCACTGGCACGCGTCGCAGCGTCAAGGAATGGCGGCATGACGCGGCGAATGCGCGCGATCGCTCTCGAGTCCGCGCTCCCTGTGCTGCTCGTGGTCGTGTGGTGGGCCGCGTCGGCCGACAGCGAGTCCATCTACTTCCCACCGCTGCGCGAGATCGTCGCCACGTTCGCCGACGTGTGGCTCTTCGACCGTGTCGCCAGCGATCTCATCCCGAGTCTGATCCGCTTCACGGCCGGGTTCGTCGTCGCGGTCGCCGGCGGCGTCGGGCTGGGTCTGCTGATCGGACTGTCCCCCCTGCTGCGGCGCGCAACGGATCCGCTCGTGGACTTCCTGCGCACCCTGCCGAAGCCTGCCATCATCCCGCCGGCCATCCTGTTCCTCGGGGCCGGCGCGTCGATGAAGGTGTTCATCATCGCCTTCGGCGCCATCTGGCCCGTCCTGCTCAACACCGTCGACGGCGTGCGCGGGGTCGATCCTGGCACCCTCGACATGGCCCGCGTCTATGGCTTGCGGCGCGGCGAGCGGATCCGCCGCGTCGTGCTGCCGGCTGCCACGCCGCAGATCTTCGCCGGCGGTCGTCTCGCGCTCGCCATCGCGCTGATCCTCATGGTGGTAAGTGAGATGGTGGCGTCGACCAACGGTCTCGGCTACTTCGTGCTGCTGTCCCAGCAGACGTTCGCGATCCCGGAGATGTGGTCCGGGATCCTCCTGCTCGGACTCATCGGCTACCTGTTCAACGGCATTTTCGTGCTCGCCGAGCGCCGTGCGCTGCGTTGGCACCGAGGATGGCGTGCCGCCGCCCTCGGCCAGCCGGTGGAAGCGGGCGCGGCGACCACTCGTCCGAGGGCCCTCGTCGCCCCGGGCGGTTGACGCAAGGAGTGACGATGCTCGAGGTCACGCAGCTGACGAAGACCTACGGTCGAGGCGCCAGCGCCGTCCAGGCGGTGGGCAACCTCACCTTCCGCGTGGCACCGGGCGAGTTCGTCTGCATCGTGGGCCAGTCGGGCTGCGGCAAGACGACCCTGCTCAAGTGCCTGTCCGGCCTGATCCCGCCGACCAGCGGCACCGCGGTCCTGCAGGGTCAGGTGATCGACCGGCCTCCCGACAAGCTGGCCTTGGTTTTCCAGGAGTACAGCCGGTCGCTGCTGCCCTGGATGACCGTTCGCGCCAATGTCACGCTGCCGCTGCGCAGCAAGGGCATCGACAGTGCGCGGCGGGAAGACCTCGCCGAGGAAGCCCTCACCGCCGTCGGGCTCTCCGGCTTCTTCGACCGCTACCCGTGGCAGCTGTCAGGCGGGATGCAGCAACGCGTGGCGATCGCTCGGGCCCTGGCCTACCAACCCGAGATCCTGCTCATGGACGAGCCGTTCGCGTCGGTGGACGCCCAGACGCGCGCCGACCTCGAGGACCTCGTCCTGCGCCTCCGCGACGAGTTCGACGTCACTGTCCTGTTCGTGACTCACGACATCGACGAGGCGATCTACCTGTCGGACCGGGTCATCGTCCTCACTCCTCCTCCGACACGCGTCCGAGAGGTCGTCGACGTCAACCTGCCGCGCCCGCGCGACCAGATCGAGACCAAGGGCCTGCCGGCCTTCACACGACTGCGCGCCCACGTCTTCGAGCTCATCAAGCGCGAGCCAGCCGGCTCGGCCGGCGATGAGGTGCTCAGCGACCAGCACGCAACCTGACTTGGTCTCGTCACCGGACCGAGAGAGGACCCCACATGCACAGGACCTGGGCCGCCATCCTGATCGCCACCAGCGTGGCTCTGGCCGCCTGCGCCGGCGGCACCCCGAGTGCCGGACCCACCGGTTCACCTGCTGACGCGCCGACCGCCGCCGTCACCGGCTCGCCTCAGGAGCCACCGGTCGCCACGCCCGACAGCTCGCCGTCAGCGAGCCCGGACACGCCCGGCACGGCGACGACGCTGAACGTGAGTCTGATCCCGATCATCGACGTCGCGCCGCTCTACCTCGCCATCGACAAGGGCTGGTTCACCGCTGAGGGTCTCACGGTGCGGCCGCAGATCGCCCAGACCGGCGCGGCCACCGCCGCGGCGGTGGTGAGCGGGGAGGCCCAGATCGGCTTCGCCGCGATCGCGCCGCTGCTCCAGGCACAGGTGCAAGGGTTTCCGCTGGAGCTGGTGGCGCCGAGCATCTCGTCGCTGCCCCCCGAACCGCCCGACCCCAACGGCAACAACCCCGTGGTCGTCCGTTCCGACGGCGACATCGAGACCGCGGCGGACCTCAACGGCGAGACCGTCGCCGTCAACGCGCTCCAGGCCGTCGCGGAGCTGATCGTGAGAGCATCGGCCGACCGCCTGGGCGCCGACTCGTCCACCTTCGAGTTCGTCGCCATCCCCTTCCCCGAGATGATCCCCGCCCTGGAGGCGGGCCGGGTCGACGCCGTCGCGCTGGTTCCACCCTTCTACGAAGGGGCCCTGCAGGCGGGGCACCGAGCCGTCTTCTTCTCCTATCCCTACGACGACGACGCGCGCTTCCCGCTGGCCGCGTGGTTCTCCAGCAGCGACCTCATCGACAGCGACCCTCAAGCGGTCGAACGCTTCGCGCGCGTGATGCGCGAGGCCAACGCGTACGCGCAGGAGAATCCCGACGAGGTCCGCGCGATCGTGCCGACGTACACCCAGGTCCCCCCTGAGGTGGCGCAGAACATCTTCCTGCCCGAGTTCGACGTGGAGCTCGATGTTGCCGGGATCGAGCGAGAGGCGCAGCTGATGGTCGAGTACGGCTTCGTCGACGAGCCGCCCGACGTCGCCGCCCTCATCGGCGACTCCTGATCACCGGACGCCCACGACACGCCGACTGGGAGGACTCTGATGCCGTTGCGGATCGATCCGATCGACACCGCGTCGACCGCCCTGATCGTCGTCGACATGCAGAACCACTTCCTCGCACCCGGCGCCCCGTTGGAGTCACGTGCGGGCCGCGAGATGATCCCGACCCTGTGCCGTGCCATCGCGCTGTGCCGGGAGCGCGGCATGCCGGTCGTCTACACCCGCCAGCTCCACCGTCAGGACGGCACCGACCGACGCCTGTCCAAGCACTTCTGGGACCGCGACGCCGGCAGTGACGGGCTCATCGACGGTGCGCAGGGCGCCGAGATCCACCCGGGGCTCGCGCCCGAGGACGGCGACCTCGTCGTGCCCAAGTACCGCTACAGCGCGTTCTACGGCACCGACCTGGACCGCAGGCTTCGCGACCTGGGGATCGACACGGTGATCATCGGCGGGGTGACGACCGAGAACTGCTGCCACGCCACGGCTCGTGACGCCTTCTTCCGCGACTTCCAGGTCGGCTTCCTGGCCGACGCGACGGCGACGTTCGACTACCCGGACATCGGCCACGGCGCGATGTCGGCCGCGCAGGTCCACCAGGCGAGCCTCGTGATCCTCGCGGCGTCGACCGCCGACGTCATGTCGACCGACGACCTCGTGGCGCGCACCTCCGGCGCCCGGACGATGTGAGCGGGCGGACGTGACGGTCACGGCGCACACGGGCGACCTCGCCAGCGGCGGGCGATACCGGTTCGAGGTGCCGCCGGACTGGAACGGCACCCTGCTCCTGCACTGCACGGGTGCCGCCCCGGCCGCTGGGCAGCCTCCCCCGCTCGCCCGCGACGAGGCAGTCGCGGACTGGCTGCTGGAGCAGGGCTACGCCCTCGCCGCGTCCGCCTACGCGAGCCCGGGCTTCTGGGCTCTCGAAGCCGCCTTCGACGACCAGACCGCCACGCTCGACACCTTCGAGCGCGAGGTCACCCACCCGGCGCGCACGGTCGTCTGGGGGCCGTCGATGGGAGGAATCATCACCGCCGGCCTGGTCCAGCTGTCTCCCGACCGCTTCGACGGCGCCCTGCCGATGTGCGGCTCGCTGGCCGGCGGCGTGGCGGTGCGCAACCAGAACCTCGACTGCGCGTTCGTCTTCAAGACGCTGCTGGCACCCGACTCCGACCTGCAGCTGGTCGACATCGCCGACGCGGCGGCGAACGTCGCGCTCGCCCACGCAGCCCTTGACGTCGCACAGCCCACGCCGCACGGACGGGCCCGCATCGCCCTGGCCGCTGCCGTCGCCAACATCCCCGGCTGGTTCGACCTCACCGAGCCGGAGCCGCGCGCGGGCGACACCGTCGCAAGCGAGTACGCCCAGTACCGCTGGTTGCGAGAAGCCGCCTTCGGTGTGTTCTTCGGGATGCGGGCCGAGCTCGAGCGACGTGCCGGCGGCAACCCGTCGTGGAACAGCAGCGTGGACTACGGCTCGCTCCTGCGGCGCTCGACCGGCCACGATCAGGTGGCCGCCCTGTACGACGCCGCGGCGCTCGATCTCGACGCCGACCTCGACGTGCTGGCACACGCACCGCGGATCAGCGCCCACCCCGCTGCCCTGCACTACCTGGAGCGACACATCACGTTCAACGGCGACCTCGCCGGCGTCCCGGTCCTGACGCTCCACAGCACCGGCGATGGACTCGTCACCCCGGACAACGAGTCGGCCTACGCCGACGTCGTCGCGTCAACGCGGGAAGCCGAGTCCCTGCGTCAGATCTTCGTGGCGCGCGGCGGGCATTGCGCATACACCGTGGCCGAGACGATCACCTGTGTACGTGCGCTTCTCCACCGGATGGAGCTCGGCAGCTGGGATGGGCTGGACCCGGTCGCGCTGAACGGCGCGGCGGCTGAACTCAGTCCCGCGTTCAATGCCCTGCCTCACTGGCCGGAAGTGACGAGCCAGCGATCCGGAGCGGGTCCGTCACAGCCCGCCCCGGCGGCGTTCCACGCATCGAAGCCAGCAGAGTATCTGCGGCCCCACGACAGCCGCTCCCGCCCACCGGAAGGCGCGCTCGCGTAGGCACCTCAGACCTCGAGCAGATCGCGGCCGACGATCACCTCCCCGCCGAACCTCCGCCGCGCACGTTCAGCCCACACGTCGTCCGGCACGGAGGTGTCCCCGGGAACGAAGTGCGACAGCACGAGCGTCGTGACCCCGGCCGCGCTGGCGATCTCGCCGACCTCGTCCACGCTGGTGTGGCACGCGACGATGTGCTCGATCAACGTGCTGGCACGCTGGGTGTCCACCGCGGCCATCTGCTCGATCGCCGGTGGGTAGAAGACCTCGTGGACGAGGACGTCGGCCCCTTCCGCAAGCGCCACGAGGTCGTCCGAGCGCGCGGTGTCGCCAGAGATCACGATGGACCGATCGGGCCCGTCGAACCGGAACGCGTACGCCTGGTCGATCGGCGGGTGCGGGACGCGGGCGGCCGTCACGGTCACACATGCATCTTCGAAGACCACGCCCGGGTCGGCGAACTCCTCAACCGCGACGAGGTCCGCCAGCGCAGTCCGCCCGGTGCTGGCGGCGCGCATCCGCAGGTCGAAGTCGTTCATCACGAAGAACGCCTCGGTCATCCGTGCCAGAGGCGGCGGTCCATGGGCGGTGAGCACGCGGTCCAAGCCGCTCACCCAGGCACCCATCAGCAGGCCGCCGTACCCGATGTTGTGGTCGGCGTGATGATGGGTGATGAACAGCTCGCGCACGGTCGCCGGCGCCACCCCCGCGGCGACAAGCTGGCGCACCACGCCCTCCCCGCAGTCGACGAGATAGGCGGCGTCGTCCACCAGCACGACCTGTGCCGGCGACGCACGATCCAGCCGGACGACCGGACCACCGTTGGTACCCAGCAGGATCAAGCGCGTTCGCGTCACTCGCTTCGCCCCTCGCTTGAACCCGACGCGTCCCCGGATCGGTGATGCACTGGTCCGGCCCCGCACACCACGACGCAGGCTTCTATTATACAGAATACTCCCACGTCCACCACAAGCGTACTTGTCGCCGAGGCCAATGAGAAGCACAGAAATGCGGCGCATTGCGGCATCATCACGCGATCATGGTTCTGTATAACAGAAAACCCTTCGAAGCGGTCTCCCGCCTGGCGGACGAAGACGACCGTCGCCCTCATGCCGGGGACCGCGCCGCTCAGGGGCCTCCCGTGCCCCGCTTGATCGTCAGGCCCGAGGGCTACCCGAGACCTGCGGGGTGCACGAACAAGTCGCCGGTGGAGAGCCGCGCGCCATCGGGCCCGAACACATGCAGCCGCCCTGAGAAGTGCAGCCCCACGGGCTGACCCTCCGTCACATCGGTGGTGGCTGGCACGCGCACGACGCAGGCCACGTCACCGGGCAGCGACACGTTGATGAACACATCGGCTCCGACCGGCTCGACCAGCGTCACCGAGGCCCTGACGGCATCGGCATCGCTGTCGTGCGTGAGAACGATGTCCTCCGCACGGACCCCGATGGTGACGTCCCGGCCGACATCCAGGTCCAAGCCGTGGCCGTCGAGGGGGACGGTCATGACCGGCGACTCGATGCGCGGACCGGCGCCACCGGCAGCGACCTGCCCGGCGAAAAGGTTCATCTGGGGACTGCCCACGAACATCGCCACGAAGGTGTTGGCGGGTTCGCGATAGACCTGACGCGGTGTGCCAATCTGCTGGATCACACCCGACTTGAGCACCACGATCCGGTCGGCCATCGTCATGGCCTCCATCTGGTCGTGCGTCACGTAGATCGTCGTGCGCCCGACCCGGCGGTGCAGCTTCAGGAGCTCGTCGCGCATCTGCGTTCGCAACAGCGCGTCCAGGTTCGACAGCGGTTCGTCCATCAGAAACGCCGTGGGGTTGCGAATGATGGCACGACCCAGTGCGACACGCTGACGCTGCCCGCCCGACAGGGTGCCGGGATACTTCTCCAGCTCGGTTTCCATCTCGAGCAGCTGGGCCATCTCGGCGACGCGCTGTCGCACCTCTTCCTTGGAGTGCCCGGTCATCTTGAGGGGGAAGCCGATGTTTCTTGCCACCGTCATGTGCGGGTAGAGCGCGTAGTTCTGGAAGACCATCGCGACGTCGCGTTCCTTGGGCACGACGTAGTTCGCCAGCCGGCCGTCGATGTACACCTCCCCGTCGGTCGCATCTTCCAGGCCGGCGATCACCTTCAGCAGCGTGCTCTTGCCGCAACCCGACGGCCCCAGCAGGACGACGAACTCCCGTTTCGCGATGGCGATGCTGACGTCTTCCAGGGCGACGGCGTCACCGTAACGCTTGCCGATGCCCACGAGCTCGATCGCCGGCGTGTCATCGACCATGGTTCCGTCGGCACCCATCAGCTGCTCGCTTCCGTCAGGGACGGGACCGCCGGCGCGGGTCCGTCCGTCCCCGGCGCGACGTTCGCGGTGATCGCCGGGCCCAGGGGCACGCCGTTGGACGTCGCCACGTCGCGAAGGAACCAGCCGGAGTCCTTGACCGTCCTGCACTGGGTCTGGAAGTCCACGTGGATCACTCCGAACCGCTTGGCGTACCCGCTGTCCCATTGGAAGTTGTCGAGCAGGCTCCAGACGAAGTAGCCCCGCAGCGGCACGCCGTCGGACAGCGCGTCGCGAGCCGCGCGCATGTGCTGCGCGAGGTAGGCGACCCGCTCGACGTCATGCACCCGTCCCCCGATGACCCGGTCGTCGTACGCGGCGCCGTTCTCGGTCACGTACACCTCGCACGGCCCGTACTCGCGACTGACCGCGGTCAGCATGTCGTAGAGCGATTGCGCGCGCACCTCCCAGCCCATGGCGGTGGTGGTGCCACCCGCCGGGACCTCGCGCAGCTCCAGAGGTCCTCCGTCGCGGTCGTGGCAGGTCACCCGGCGGTGATAGAAGTTGACGCCCAAGAAGTCGATCGGTGCGGCGATGGTGGCGAGGTCGTCGAAGCCGACCTCCGGCGTGAGGCCCCGTGCGGCGAGCCAAGCCCAAAGGTCGTCCGGATAGCGCGCCCGGAAGAGCGGGTCGAGGTACCAGGCGTTGAGGTGGTCGTCGTGACGCCGCGCCGCGGCGGCATCCTCCGCGCTGTCGGTGGACGGGACAGCGGGTTCGAGGGCCAGGCTGATGCCTACCTTGCCGGTTGTCCCCGCGCGCAGCACCTCGACGGCCCAGCCGTGCGAGACCAGCAGGTGGTGCGCGACCTGATGCCCGGTCCTCCAGTCCCTCACGCCGGGCGCATGGCGGCCGACGGCATGCCCGACGATGGCGTGAAGCGACGGCTCGTTGTGGGTGATCCACAAGGGGACCCGATCGCCGAGGGCGTTCGCCACGACCTCCGCGTAGGCCGCGAAGGCGGCGGCCGTGTCGCGATCGGCCCATCCCCCGTGACGCTGCAGCTCCTCGGGGAGGTCCCAGTGGTACAGCGTGAGCGCGGGCGTGATGTCGCGTTCCAGCAGCGCGTCCACGAGGCGTCGGTAGAAGTCCAGACCGGCCTGGTTGACACGACCCGTCCCCTCGGGGAGCACCCGCGACCACGACACCGAAAAGCGGTAGGCGTTCAGACCGAGCCGCGCCATGAGCCCGATGTCGTCGTGCCAACGGTGGTAGTGGTCGCACGCCACGTCCCCGGTGTCGCCACCCTCGACCCGTCCCGGAAGGCGCACGAAGGTGTCCCAGACGCAGGGGCCCCGCCCGTCCCCGTCCCAGGCGCCCTCGACCTGGTAGGCCGCGGTCGCCGTCCCCCACAGGAACCCGGGGGGAAAGCCCGCGAGCCGGCCACCCGTCGCCGCGGCCGTCATTGCTTGAGCGCCCCCATGAGGGAGCCGGCCGTGAAGAAGCGCTGCAACGCCAGGAAGAAGATCGTGATGGGGATCATCGCCATGATCCCCCCCGCCGAGATGGCTCCCCAGTCGATCGTTGCGACGCCACGCTGGCCGGCCAGCCCGGTGGTCAGCACGTTCATGCGGTTGTCGCTGGTCACGACCAACGGCCAGATGAAGCTCGTGTACTGGATCATAAAGGTCAGCACGCCGAGCACGACGAGCGGTGGCCTGACGAGCGGCACGACGATGCGGCGGTAGATCGCGAACTCGGAGCAGCCGTCGAGCCGCGCGGCGTTGTCGAGGTCGCGTGGCAACGACTGGATGAAGTTGCGCATCAACAGGATGCCGATGGGGTTGGCCAACGGCGGCAGGATGAGCGCCCAGTAGGTGTTGAGCAGGTTCATCCCGCGCACGAGGAAGAACAGGGGAATGAGCAGGGCCGACACGGGGATCATCAGACCGAGCAGAAGGAAGATGAACAGCGGTTCCTTGGCGGGGAAGTCGATCTTGGCGAAGGCATAGCCGGCCATGGAGTCGAAGAGCAGCTTGAGCGCCGTGACCGTCGTGGCGACGATGAGGGTGTTGACCGTCCAGCGCACGAACAGCGTCTCGGTCAGAAGCCGGGAGTAGTTGCCCCAGAAGAGCTCGTCGGGGATCCAGTTCGGCGGGTAGCTGAACAGTGACGCCGAGTCCTTCAGCGACGTCGTCAGGATGTAGAAGAACGGTCCGAGCGTCGCCAGCGCGGCCACAGCCACGGTGACGTACGACGCCGCCTTCAGCGCGGGTCCCGCCTGGCCGACCGGCCTGCGCGACGATCGTCGCGCAGACCCGCGGCGGTGCTGACCGGTCCCGGCATCGGTGATTGCGCTGGGGGCCTCGTGCTGGACCACCATCTCAGCCGTCCATGCGGGACCGCAGCAGACGCAGGGCGCCGAGCGTCAGACCGAGGATCATGAGCAGCAGGATGAACGACAGGCTCGCCCCGAAGCCGGCCTGGTCGTAGACGTAGATGCTCTTGTAGACGTACCAGGCGACCGTCGCCGTCGAGTTCGCCGGTCCCCCGTCGGTCATCACGAAGACGGTGTCAAAGACCTGCAGCGTGTAGAAGATCGCGACGATCGCGGCGAACAGGAAGACCGGCCGCATCAGGGGCAAGGTGAGGTATCGCAGCCGCTGCCAGGCGTTGGTGCCGTCGAGATGCGCCGCCTGGTACAGCTCCTCGGGCAGCGCCAGCAGGCCGGCCAGAAAGAACAGCGCCCAGAAGCCCATCCCACGCCAGACCTCCACCATCGCGATGGTGGGAAGAGCGATCGCCGTGTCGCCGAGCCAGTTGACCGTGTCGCCTCCGAGTGCGCGTATGCCGAGGTTGAGTGCACCGAAGTCGGGATGGACCAGGAACAGCCAGATGGACCCGATGATGACCAGGGGGGTGAGGGTCGGGAAGTACAGCGCGGCCCTCAGCGCAGGCCCTCCGCGGCCGATGTTGCGCAGCAACAGCGCGAGGCCGAGGCCGACGACGAACAGGGCTGGGATGGACATCGCCGCGAGCAGGAGGGTGTTCCGCATGGTCTGGGTGACCAGCGGGTCGACGAACAGCTGCCTCCAGTTGTCCAGGCCGACGAACTGCGCCTCGCCGTAGACCCCTCCGGACTGGAACGTCACCAGCAACAGCCAGATCGACGGCACGACGAGGAACAACCCGAAGAAGAACAGGTTGGGGGCCAGGAACGCATAGGCCTGGAGGGTGCGGCGCAACCGGTACCGGCGGGCCAGGCGCCGGTGCTCCGCTCCGGTCAGCCGGCGCGGAGCTGGCACAGCAGGCGGAGCATGGTCGTCCATCACCGGGCGTGGAGTGTCCGCGTCGCTCAGATGACCCCCTCGACCACCGTGCAGACTTCAGCGAGCGCCTCGGCGGATGGGGTCTGGCCGCGGTACAGCGTGTCGAAGACCGGCTGCGCCCGCCCCAGCATCTCGTTGAGGTCGGGATGCAGCTGCCAGCCCTGCGAGCCGGGCAGGATCTCCTGCACCACCTTGGCGGCGTAGGGGTCGTCGGCGAACATCCGGTCCGCGACGTCGGTCCGGTTCGGCAGCAACGAGACCTGCTGGAAGTACTCGACGACCACATCGGCAGAGGTCAGGTACTTCATCAGCTCCCACGCCGCCGCCTTGTTCTGGCTCCGGCTCGACATCGTCAGGAGGCCAACGCCCCACATGCCGGTCGCATGATTGCCGTCCGGCCCCGGCGGAACCGCCACCACGTCGTACTCGAAGCCGGGATCCTGGTCGCGCAGCGTGGCCACGAACCCGTTGTCGTCGTGCGCGATGCCGACCCGGCCACCGACGAAGAGATCCTGGAGGCCCTGGGCGTCGTAGGCCCCCGGCGGCGGCGACGCCTGGTCCTGCGAGATCAGCTCCGACAGCGTCTGGAAGGTCTGGCGCGCTCCGGGCGTGTCGACGGCGCAGGCGGTCCAGTCGTCGTTGAGGAGCCTGCCGCCCGAGGTGTGCAGCCATGCGGCCCAGTCGAATGCGGCCGGGTTGAACTGGTCGGTGCGGATCGTGAAGCCGAAGATGTCGTCGCCGAGGTCGCTGACCTGACGCGCGGCGGCTGCGAAGGCGTCGACCGACGAGTTGACGTCCGTGACGCCGGCCCGCTCGAGCAGATCGCGGTTGACGAACAGCATCGCGAGGACCACGCCCCACCACGGAACGCCGTAGATCTTGCCGTCGGCAGCCCGAGCGATGTCCCAGATGTCCTCGGGGATGGCCCCGAACTCCTGCTGCCAGCTGGGGTCGGTCACGTACGGTGTGAGGTCCTCGAACGCGCCGCGTTCGACCCATTGGCCGTAGACGAGATCCGGCACCGTGCTGACGTCGGGCGGGGTGTCGCTGAGGAACTTGGTCGGGAACTCCTCGGCCATCGCCTCGAAGGCGAACTCCTCGCGCGTGACCGAGATTCCCGGCTGCTGTTCGTTGAAGCCCGCCAGCAGTGCCTCGATCTGCTGCGCCTCGTTCTCGGAGAACGGACCCTTGTACAGCACGATGTCGCCGCTGACCTGTGCTCCCGCGGTTCCTCCGGAGCTGGTCGCCTGCGGGGAGGCCGCCGACGTCGGCTGCGTGCCACCACCGCCGCAGGCCGCCAACACCGACGCGATGCCCGTCGCCGAGACCCCTAGCGCCGACATCCGGCGGATGAAGGTCCGCCGCGACAACCGCCCGGCTGCAAAGGCGTCCACAGCAGCTCTGGTGTCTCGCTCCACGCGCCAGCTCCTCTCGGATCGCACGGCCGAAAGCACGACAACGACTCGCCCGCTCGGTCGCAGAATGTGGTTCTGACCCAGCCATCTTCGCGCCAGCCCACCACCATGTCAAGCGGTTGCACGCGCCGTGACCGCCGGCTTCGTCGTGGAGTCCGACCACAAGATCGGGCGTTGCCCACGGGATCGCGGAGTGGGTACGACATGCAGCAGAATCGTTTTCTGTCGACCTCAGTGCGTCCGACGTACTCGCAGGACACGTCGCTGTGCCTCGAAGGGAGATGCTGCCCTGTGAAGCCTCGAATCGTTCTCCTGCTGAGCGCCCTGCTGGTCCTGGTCGCCGTTCTCGCCACACCATCGGCCGCGCACGACGCCGGCGGCGGAGACGGGCACTACCCGAGTCCCGAGGAACAGGCCCATGAGCTGGCGAACGTCGTCGCCGCAGGGCGAACCAGGACAGCAACGCTCCCAAGGGGTACGCCCCCTGCATTCGCGGCATGGCGGCCAAGACCTACCCCTGCGACGGCGTCGACATGATGAGTCACCTGACGCTGGATGATCTCGGCATGAGCCTCGCCAATGACATCTGGGGCTGGACCGATCCCGAGACGGGCGCCGACTACGCCCTGATCGGCGGCATCGAAGGGACCGTCTTCGTGGACATCAGTGACC
The DNA here is from genome assembly GCA_013696915.1 of Euzebyaceae bacterium. Lineage (GTDB taxonomy): Bacteria > Actinomycetota > Nitriliruptoria > Euzebyales > Egibacteraceae > JACCXR01. The sequence goes on along the minus strand of JACCXR010000396.1, from coordinate 5,278 downwards.
CGAAACGGCCCGACGTCGTGGGCATCCTGCCCACGCACTCGGCCAGGGGTCAACGGTTCTGGCGTGATCTCAAGGTCTACGCGAACCATGTCTTCGTGGTGTCCGAGCACACTGACCACGGCATGCAGGTGTTCGACCTCACACAGCTCCGCGGCGTCAGCGGCGATCCCGTGACGTTCGAAGAGACGGCGCACTACGACGGGTTCGGTGTGTCGCACAACATCGCCATCAACACCGACACCGGATTCGCGTGCGCCGTCAACAGCAACGTCGCCCGCAACGCAGGTGCCTCTGACACCGTGTGCGGCGCCGGCCTGCACATCGTGGACATCTCCGATCCGGTGGCGCCGTCGTTCGCTGGCTGCTTCTCGGAGCACGGCAACATCCACGACACCCAGTGCGTCGTCTACGAGGGGCCCGACACCGACTACCGTGGTCGCGAGATCTGCTTCAACTCGGCACCACAACCCGGGCCTCTCCGCGGCCAGCCATTCAGCCCCGATGGGAACGTCAACAACCTGTCGATCGTGGCGTCACGGACAAGAGCCATCCGGTGGCCGTCGCCAACGTCGAGTACCACACCGACGGGATCAGCCACCAGGGATGGCTGACGCCGGACCAGGCCTACTTCCTGCATGGCGACGAGTACGACGAGCTGTTCCACGGCATCAACACCCGCACCAGGATCTGGGACGTGCGGGATCTCGATGCCCCCGTGATCAACGGCTTCTTCGACAACACCACCGCCGCGATCGACCACAACATCTACACGGCGGCGATCGCGCGTACGCCTCCAACTACCACGCCGGCCTGCGCATCTACGACACGAGCGAGGTCGCCGCCGGTGCGCTGTCGGAGGTCGCGTTCTTCGACGTGTACCCCCAGAACGACAACCCAGGATTCGGCGGAACCTGGAGCAACTACCCCTACTACGACCAGGGGGTCGTCGCGGTGAGCAGCGGCGACCGCGGCCTGTTCATCCTCAAGCCGCGCGGCAACGCCGGCCGCTGAGTGCGGACAGCGGCACGTCGCATGTCCGGCCCCCGCCGTGCATGCGACGTGCTGTCGATGGTGCCGGAGCGGTCAAACGACGGCCTCGGCGACGCGGCGCACCATGGCCGGCCCGCCGGCCGGCAGGCTGATGACGGCGCTGTCCGCGCCCGCCGCGGCGAAGCGGCCGAGCAGCGCACGAGCCGTCGCGAGCTCGTCGACATCCAGCGGAATCTGCACCTCACGCGACAGCGCGCGGTCGCGCCCGACTGCACGGCAGGCGGCGTCGAGCTGCCGCGCGAGCCGCTCGTAGGCCACCGGATCGTCACAGACGGCGATCCACGCGTCGGCGTGACGGGCCGCGCTGCGCATCGTGCGGGGACCGCTCGCCGCCACGGTCAGCCGGGGAGGGGTGATTCCGGTCGGTCCGAGGCAGGCGTCTCGCAGCCCGCTCGGCGCATCGGTGACTCGTTCGCCGCGCCACAGGGCGGGCAGGAGGCGGCAGCAGCGCTCGAGTTGGTCGCTGCGGTCGGCGAGCCGCGGGAACTCGATTCCGGCGGCCCCGTGGTGCAGTGGTGCCAGCCCAGGGTTGCCCGTGCCGAGGCCGACATCGAGTCGACCTCCGCTGGCCGCTTGCGCGACCGTGAGCTGGCCGGCGAGCAGGAGCGGGTTCCGCAACGTCACGTCGATCACGCGCACGCTCAACGTCACGCGGTCGGTTACAGCAGCCATGGCGGCGAGCAGCGTCGGTGCGTCCCAGGCCGCCGAGCCCGACGGACCGGCCGAGACATGATCCGAGCAGGCCAGGTAGTCCAACCCCGCCTCCTCAGCCGCCCGCCACGACGCCCGCAGGTCGGCGAACGACCAACCCCATTGACCGGGCTTCACCCCTATCCGCACCGTCGTCCTCCTGGCTGGTCACGGACTCGAGCGCGGACGCCACGCACGGTGTGTGCTACCTCGCGACCGCTGCCAGCGTGCGGCGGAGCTGGTCGACGTGCGCGGCCTTGTGACCCAGCACGTAGCGCTGGAGGTAGGCGGTCAGCGGCTCTTGACCGTACTTGCGGTTGGTGAAGACGCGTCGCAGGTCGTCGTCGGACACGAGACCCAAGGCGTTGGCCATTTCGTCGAGCGCCGCGTCGATCGCGGCTGACAGCTGACCGCGATCCTTGCTTTCGGCCGCCGCGATCGCCTCGTTGCGCTCAGGATGCTCATGGGTGCGACCGACCTCGACGTCGGCATCCGCTGCGACCATCCGGGTGATCTCGCGCGCGAAGTAGCGCGGGAACTCTGCGATGTGAGCCAGGTTCTCGGCCAGGGTCCACTCCCCGGCGCCGGCAGCGTCGCGCAGCCGCTCGTCGGGGACTGTGGCGACGAGCTCGCGCAGCTGCCGGTCGAGGTCGCGGTTGCGCCCGCGCAGCTCGTCAGCGCTCGTCATGCCTCATCCCTGTCACAGCGGTTGACCAGCTCGCCGATGCCCTCGACGACCGTGCGCACCGTCTGGCCGGGCTGGAGGAAGACCCGGGGTTCGCGGCCGGCGCCGACACCGTCGGGCGTCCCCGTGAGGATGAGGTCACCGGGCTCCAGCGTCAGGATCGTGCTCGCGTACGCCACGATGTCGGCGGGGTCGAACAGCAGGTCGCCGGTGCGGGAGCGCTGCATCACCTCGTCGTCGACCTCGCAGCGGATCTCCAGGTCCGGCGCCCCGGCGTCGCCGTCGAGCTCGTCGGGCGTCACGAGCGCGGGACCGACCGGCGTGCTGGCGTCGAACATCTTGCCCTGCAACCACTGCGTCGTGCGCCACTGCCAGTCGCGCATCGAGATGTCGTTGGCGACGGTGTAGCCGGCGATGGCGTCGATGGCCTCCTCGCGCGTCGCCCGACGCACGGGGCGCGCCACCACCAGCGCCAGCTCCGCCTCCCAGTCCACCTCGCCGGACTCGGGCGGCAGTGGGATCGGATCCCGCGGTCCGGTCAACGTGCGAGCGAACTTTCCGAACAGCGTCGGATGCGCCGGCGGTTCGCGGCCCATCTCACGGATATGGCTGGCGTAGTTCAGCCCGAGGCAGAGCACTTTGCGCGGTTCCGGTACGACCGGCGCCAACACGAGGTCATCGAGCGCGTGGCGTGGGCCGTCGACTCCAGCCGAGTCGCGCCAGCCGTCGCCGGACGCGAGCAGCGCGCCCACATCGGAGAAGGGCAGCAGGACGACATGGTCGCCGTCGAGCCGTCCGGCGCGGTTGCCGTTCGCTGTGCGTGCGGTCACAAGCCTCATGCTGCTGACACCACCGTCGCAGGCTCCTTCGCCTCAAAGGTGGCGGTGACGTGCTGTGGTGTGTCGAGCCACTCGTCGCGGAAGACGTGCAGCGCCTCGAGGATGGGTCGATCGCTGATCGCGAACAGGTCGGACGGCTCGCTGGCCTCGTGCTCCACGGTGGACCACGACGGCACCACGAAAATGTCGCCGTGTCCCCAGTTGAAGCGCTGCCCGTCGATGACCGATTCGCCGGCGCCGCGGTACACGACGTAGACCGAGCTCCCGGCCTTGCGGTACGGCCGGGTGCGTCCCGTGGGCACGATCCGGTGCATCTCGCACGCAAGGGTCGGCAGCGCCGGTCCGCCGGTCAGCGGGTTAGTGTACTCGAGGGTGACGAGCGGGCCGCCCCGCTCGTCCAGCAATGCCTCGAGCGAGCGGTCGGCGTCGGTCCAGCGGTACACCAGCAGCGGTGACGACGGGCGATCATGTCCATGGTCGCGTGGCAGGGTGGCCCGGCCGCCCCAGATCCGCTCGGAGACGTTGTGGCCCGCGACCGTCTGCAGCTCGTCGGGCTCGTACGGCTCGAAGAAGATCGCATCGAGCGCCTTGATGGTGGGCAGGTCAAGCCCGTCGAACCAGATCATGTGGTGGTCGGTGGGGTTGCTGTGGTCGTGCCAGTGCATCGAGGGCGTCAGGATGAGGTCACCCGAGTGCATGTCGCAGGCGTCGCCGTCGACGGTCGTCCACACGCCGTCACCCTCGACGACGAAACGGATGGCTGCCGGGGTGTGGCGGTGACCCGGTGCCGACTCCCGCGGCCCGAGGTACTGCACCGCTCCCCACAGCGTCGACGACGCGTACGGCGCACCACCCAGACCCGGGTTGGCGAGTGACAGCACCCGCCGGTCGCCGCCACGTTCGATCGTGATCAGCTCCCCCGCTCGCTCCGCCAGCCCGCGCAGCATCTTCCAGCGCCACAGGTACGGAACGGTCGCCGGCGTGGGCGCCGACGGCATCAGCTCGGCCGAGATCGGCCACAAGGGGGCCAGGTCGTTGGCCTCGAGGTCTCCGTAGAAGTCTTCGATCGCTTCATCGGTCGCACCCTCGGCGGCTTGATCGTCCATGTGAGAATCCACCCCTCCGGGGACGCGATCAGAATGGGTTTCCATTCTACAGAAGCCTCCGGCTGCCCACAATCGCGGGCGAGCAGCGACCTCCGGCTGCATGGCCTTGATGGGCGATACCGGGTCGGTACCGTGGCGTCCCATGGCGACGCCGAGGCCGGCGGCCACCAGGGCTGTGGCGTCATTGACGCCGTCGCCGACCGGGTGCCCGTCGGCTTGGAGGCCGTGGACGGCCGTGACCCCATCCCCGCTCCGCGACGAGCTTGTTCCTGTGCTTGAGGACACGGACCAGCGGGACGAACCGGTCCACCGCTGGCGGCGGGCGGCAACGCGGCGAATGAGATGTCTGAGTCATGACACTGGAGACGAGATTGAACGGCAACGAGCGGCAGGACCCAGCAGGCACTGAAACGGGCCCCGCGAACCCCGTTTCGGCAGGTCAGACCGCCTATTCCAGTCTTTCCGCAGGTCAGCGGTGGAGCCGGGGCGGGGAATCGAACCCCGGACCTGCTCATTACGAGTGAGCCGCTCTGCCGACTGAGCTACCCCGGCGTGTTGCCTGCGCTGGCCCGCGTGAATGAGATGCGATGCTCGCGCGAGCCCGCCCAGCGTAACTTCGGCCTCCGACCGCGCAAGTGCGGCGAAGGAGCGGGGCCTGCGGCGACCGATCCGGTGGCCGCGCAGCGGGTGCCGCCGGCCAGATGACGCCGCACCGCCTCGCCCGGGCGAGCGCCGCCACCATGGCGGCCGGGGCGCCCGACGAGCCGGTGCCGGCGCCGGGCGGATGACCGACCGCCCGGCGACCGCGGCCGGGCTCAATGCTCCAGCGACAGCGTGTGCATCTGCAGCAGGACAGCCTCGAGCGCCAGCCCCTGCTGGACATTGAGCTCGAGGTTCTCCCGCACCCC
>JACCXR010000177.1 GCA_013696915.1 Euzebyaceae bacterium | reverse complement strand
TCTTTGACTATGCCGGTCGCGGCCCCAGGTCGACGTGTGCACGCCACCCGATGACACTCGACTCCGCATCCGTCACTGCCGCCGCTCCAACTTCGCACCGCGAGTGCAGAACGAACCCACACCCTAGGGCGGCGTCGCGCGAATACCCGTCGCGTCTTGGAATGCCGCCTCCGCCTGAGCAGTTGCGAGACCGTGATCTAGGGAGCCACAACGTCGCCCTGTACCTCAGGATGACCTTCAAGTTTCCGCGGAACTCTTCCCCGGTGTCGGCGTCGGCAGTAGCGTGCTGCCATGAGCACCCTGTCCGACGACGTTGACAGGATCGCAGAGGCGTCAGGCTTTTCCGGGGTGGTCCGGGTCGACCGCGGCCCGGTCACCGAACTCGAGAAGGCGTACGGCCTGGCGGGTGGGGGCCCAGGCGGGGGCGTAGCCGAGGAAGGGCGAGGTGGCGCCCGCCTCGCGCAGGTGCGTCTCCGCGAGCTCGTCAAGGTCGCGCAGCCGCACGCCGGGGACGGCTGCCTCGCGCACGGCTTGCAGGGTTGACGCGACCACCCGGCCCGCTTCGCGCATGGCGGCCAGCTCGCTGGGGTGGCGTACGGGCAGGCGCATGCACTAAGGAGGCTCCGCAAAATAAGTCGGTCTTTTGAAGGGATGGCGGGTAGCCTCGGGGTGTGGAGGTCACCGAGGCTGCGCTGAGCAAGATGTTCGCCACGGTGATGCCGTCGCTGGACGAGCGGCAGCGGCGGGTGCTGGCGGGGGCGCAGGCGCGGGCGTTGGGTCGGGGCGGGATCGCGGCGGTGGCACGCACTGCGGGGATGGCGCGTTCCACGGTGGGCAAGGCGGTGGGCGAGGTGGACGCCGGAGTCGATCCGGCCGCGCCGGTGCGCCGGGCGGGGGCGGGCCGCAAACGGCTGGCGGACAGCGACGCGGAGCTGTTGTCCCACCTTGACGGTCTGGTCGAGCCCGGCGCGCGCGGCGACCCGATGTGCCCGCTGCGGTGGACGTCGAAGTCGACGGGCAACCTCGCCGACGCGCTGGTGGCGATGGGTCACCGCGTGAGCGCGGACACGGTCGGGCGGGAGCTTGTCGACATGGGCTACTCGCTGCAGGCCACCGCCAAGCAGCTGGAGGGCAGCGCCCACCCCGACCGCGACGCGCAGTTCGTGTATCTGTCCGGGCAGGTCGGTGAGCATCTGCGCGCCGGGGACCCGGTGATCAGCGTGGACACCAAGAAGAAGGAGGTGCTGGGCCAGCGCGCCAACGGCGGCAAGGAGTACCAGCCCAAGGGCAAGCCCGAGCGGGTCGACGTGCACGACTTCCCCGACCCCGAGCTGGGCAAGGCCATCCCCTACGGGGTGTACGACATCGGCGCCAACGCCGGCTTCGTGGTGGTCGGCGACGACCACGACACCGCCGCGTTCGCGGTCGCCACGATCGGCCGGTGGTGGGACATGGTCGGCGCGCGCGCCTACCCCCACGCCCGCCGGCTGCTGATCACCGCCGACGCGGGCGGCTCCAACGGCCACCGGGTGCGGCTGTGGAAGGTCGAGCTGGCCCGCTTGGCCGCCCGCACCGGCCTGGACGTCACCGTGTGCCACTTCCCGCCCGGCACGTCGAAGTGGAACAAAATCGAGCACCGGCTGTTCTCGGCCATCACCGGCAACTGGCGCGGACGGCCGCTGACCAGCCACGAGGTCGTCGTCAACCTCATCGGCGACACCACCAACAACGGCGGCCTGAAGGTCCAAGCCCACCGCGACACCGGCAGCTACCCCCTCGGGGTCAAGCTCACCAAGGCCGAAGTCGAGGCCCTGCCCATGACCCGCCATGAGTTCCACGGCGACTGGAACTACACCATGCACCCCACCCAACCCACCGACACCAGTGGAACTACCGACGTGTAACTTCGACCACGTTATTTTGCGGAGGGTCCTAACGGTACAACTATCCCGGGACAGGTATCCCGGCAGCGCGTACTCTCGCGCCGTGGTCAGGGAGGCGCTCACCGAGCAGGAACGAACCCGTGGCCGGGCACTCGGTATTGCTCTGCGGCGTGCCCGGGGCCAGATGACGGTCAGGGACCTGGCGCAGCGGTGCGGCCTCGCTCAAGAGACCATCCGCAAGATCGAGCGTGGCGCGGTCCCCACGCCGGCCCTGTTCACGGTGGCGGCGTTGGCGGACGCGCTGCGCGTGCTGCTCGACGACCTGGTGCAGGAGGCGGTCGCGCTCAGCGCCAGCATCTCGCGTGTCGACGTGGCTTGGCGGCGGAAGGACTCGCTCCGCGTCGGTGCGCTCATCGGCAGAAGCGGGCCCTTGCCGTTCGGACGAGCACCCTTGTAGTAGTCGTTCTAACGACTGGCTCGGCGCACGCCATAGGTGCCGTTCTCGCCTTCACAGCCCTGCATCGTGGCGACAACGCCCTGGCAGGAGACACCCAGCCATCCACGACCACCTGACGCCCGGCACGCCCCCGCGCACGCGTACGAGCAGACGGCCTGATCGAAGCCCCCACCCCAAGCCCCCTAGGTAGTTCACTCAGCAGGGCTATCAGCCCCCTGCGACAGTCCGCACCTGAGGGG
>JACCXR010000389.1 GCA_013696915.1 Euzebyaceae bacterium | reverse complement strand
CGCGTGCATCCGCCCCGCATTCGGCGGCGTTCAGGCGCCGGTGCGGTAGCGAAACTTCCGCGTACCGCCCACCTTCACGCACCGGACGTCCGAGTACTCGTGCTGGCTCGCCAGGGTTCGACAGCGGTAGCCCGTGCGGTAGGGCCGGTACGGCGAGCGCTGGGAGTACCGCACGCGGTCGACGTTGAGCCGCGCCGCCCTACAGGTCATGCCTCGCGTAAAGGCCACCTGGTAAGCACCGGGGTCCGACTGCTCGAGGGTCCACCAGCCGCCTACGAAGTCCTTCCAGCCGCAGAACGTGTAGCCCTCGGGCGTCTTCGCCGGGTCCTGCGGTGATGCAGCGGCGGGTGCCGCCGCCACAAGGGACAGCGAGGCCACGGCAACCACTCAGCAGCGCAGTTTGTTCACGAGGCGTCCTTTCGGAAGAACTCCCCGTGTTGTGCGGGGCTGGTCTGAGAGGCGCAGGAGGGAGACGGCCCGACGGCTTCCTGCCGGTCTGTGGCGCAGTTTCCCTGGCGCCCTTCGGGTCCGGTCCTCTCGCCTGATGGAGGGAAGTATGGAAACCGTCCGCAGCAATGTCACTAGGCGCCCCATCCCAGGGTTTGGTCAAGGCGCCGGCGAGCTTGTGCGGGCCGCCGTCATCGACCACGCCCGGTGACCATCGCCTGGTTGGACCCGCACGACGGGGGTCCTCCTCCCGACCGCCTGGCGATCGCGGCCAGCCAGAGTCCGCGGCGTCAGCCCGACAGCACGATCGGGAGGCGTTCGGACTCTGCCGCTAACCCCCGCAGCCGTCCGCGCAACCCGCTCGCCCAGCCACCCGGGCGATGGCGCCGCCGTAGCTGTGCACGCGGTCCAGCACGACGATGCCGTCGTCGATCCCCGCGGAACCCTGTGGCACCTGGTCACGGATCTCCACCCGGACCGAGGCGCTTCCGTCCTCGTCGGCCGGCGTCAGCGGTACCGTCCGCATATGGCGTCCACCGAAGACATCGAGCAAGCGGCACAGATCCTGGGGCGGGCGGCGGGTCCCGGCGCGAAGGTCATCCTGTTCGGGTCGCACGCCCGCGACCAGGCGCGGCATCACGGCGATGTCGATTTCCTGGTCCTCAAGGAGCGGGTGACCGACCCGATAGGCGACGCCGTGCATCTCCGGAGCCTGCTCCGTGGCCTGGGACCCGTCGACATCGTGGTGATGAGCCTGGCCGAGGCCGACGATTGGTCCAGCGTCCCCAACACGCTGGCCCATGATGCGCTGGCCGAGGGACGGGTCCTTGTCGAGACGTGACCAGCGGGACGTAGCCCAAGCACTGGCCACGAAGGCCGCCGGCGACGAACGAGCGCTGACCGAGTTTCGTCACAGCGATCTTCCGGACGACATCGTCGGATTTCATGCCCAGCAGGCGGTCGAGAAGCAGCTGAAGAGCCTGTGCGCGTGGCGGCGTCTGGAGTACCCGTACACCCACGACATCGCAGCGCTGATCGAGGTGCTCGAGGATGACGGCATCGACGTTCCCTCGGACGTGCGGACTGGAGCCGAGCTGACGCCATGGGCCGTCCAGTTCCGGTATGAGCCCGTCCGGGACGCGGCACTCGATCGCGACCGCGCCATCGAGATCGTGACCCACGTGCGCGACTGGTGCTACTCGATGCGCGATGAGGATCTCTCCACGTAGGGCGACCGCCGCTTCGGTCGCACCTTCGACCACAAGTCCGACGCGGTGGCCTTCATCGTCCCGGTTCGGCGGCGCCAGCAGCTGGCTACCTAAGCGTGCCCAGCGCGCGCCGGCGCAGGAAGCGTCGGGGCCCTACTCGCGATCGGGCGCGTCTCGGTGCCGGCGGCGTTCTCGGTAGAGCTCGGCGTCAGCGCGGGCGACGAGGTCGTCGGCCGACTCGTCTGGCCCGAGCTCGGCCAGCCCGACGGTCATCGACCCGTGCTCGGAGCCGTCGGCCACGGCGACGCTCACCAGCGCGAGCCGCTTCGTCGCCTCGTCGATGGTCTGTCCCGAGAGCACCCACAAGAACTCATCTCCGCCGTAGCGGATGACCAGATCGTAGGAGCGCAGCTTCGCCCTGAGCTCGCCGGCCACCTGGAGCAGCAGCCGATCACCGGCCGCGTGGCCCAGGGAGTCGTTGATGGCCTTGAGACCGTCGACGTCGACGAAGGCCAGGACCAGCGGCTGCGCCGACCGCCTGGCCCGCGCGATCTCGCGGCCGAGCTCCACCAGCCCGGGGCCCCGGAGGTACGCACCGGTCAGCGCGTCGACCGACGAGTACTCGCGCTCGCGCGCCGAAGCACCGCGGTCGGCGAGAGCCGTGTTGCGATCGAGCCCGGCCTGCCCGCGCTCGTCGGCGCCCGACCCCCGGTCGCCCGACGCCGTGTCGCGATCGAGTCCCGCCTGCCCGCGCTCGTCGGCGCCCGCCCCGCGATCGCCCGACGCCGTGCCACGGTCGGACTGGGCCTGCGCGCGCTCGTCGGCCCCCGCCTGGCGGTCCTCGAGCGATCGCCTGCGGTCCGACGCCGCCTCCCGGCGGGCCAGAGCCGCACGCGCCCGGATCTCTCTCGCTGCCTCTGCAGTGGGGTTCTCCTCGGACCGCTCGGTGACGAGGTCTCGCTGCTGCGCAGCCTGGTCGCGCCGGTCGCCGGCCTGGTCGCGCAGCGCGCCGACCTCGTCGCGCCGGACGCCAGCCTGGTCGCGCTGGTCGCCGGCCTCATCGCGCAGCGTCCCCGCCTCGTCACGCCGATCGCCGGCCTCGTCGCGCCGATCGCCGGCCTGGTCGCGCAGGGCACCGGCTCGGTCGCGCCGGCCGCCCGCCTGGTCGCGCAGCGCGCCGGCTCGGTCTCGCGCGTCGCCGGTCTCGTCCGGCTGCTCTGCGGCCTGGTCGCGCCCTCCTCGGATCGAGGGGTCGCGCTCATCGCTGATCACGTCGTTTCTCCTTAAGGCCGCCGGGTCGACCACGAGAACCGACGTCGCGTAGAACGGATCGGTCACCATAGCCCGTCCTGCCGGGGCGGGCGCCGTGCGACGGAGCCGTGTCAGGACCGCACCCAGTCGCGCGACCTACAACATCCCGCTGGGCCCATGACGCGCTGGCCGAGGGACGGGTCCTTGTCGAGACGTGACCA
>JACCXR010000168.1 GCA_013696915.1 Euzebyaceae bacterium | reverse complement strand
CGCCGTGGGTGCGCCGGGCGGCCGGCCGTCAGTCCGGCATGACGATGGCCACCTTGCCGCCCAGGCCCTCGTCCGCCACCCGGTAGGCCTCGGCCGCCTCGCCGATGGGAAAGCGGTGGGTGACGATCGTCTCCGGCCGCAGCTGCCAGCGGACCAGGTTGTCGACGAGCTCCTCCATGCGCGCGACGCTGGTGACCCACGAGCCGTGCACCGTGAGCGACGGGTGGATCAGCACCTGGCTGACGTCGAGATCGAGACGGCCGCCCTCGCCGACCATGACGGACCGACCCCAGCGGCGCGTCGCCCGCAGCGCGAGCAGCCGTCCGGCCGCAGAGCCGGAGCAGTCGATCGACACCTCGCAGCCGAGGCCGCCCGTCAGGTCGAGGATCCGCTCCAGGGCCGCGCCGTCGGCGGGTACGGCGGCATCGACGGCGCCGAAGCGCTGCGCCAGCTCCAGGCGGCTCTCCGCCACGTCGGCGCCGACGATGAACGCGGCGCCCATCTTTCTCGCCAGCAGGCCGGCGGCCATCCCGACCGGCCCCATGCCGGTGATGAGCACCGCATCCCGGCCCGAGACCGCCGCCCTGCAGAGCGCCTCGTAGGCCGTGCCGAATCCGCAGGCGACGCACGCGCCGTCGAGGTGGGACAGGGCTTCCGGCAGCGGCACGCACGTGGACTCCTCGGCGAGCAGGAAGTCGGCGTGGCCCCCGTCGCGCTGCCATCCGTACGCCGCCCGCGCAGGTGACGTGCAGCTGATCATGTAGCCGGCCCGGCAGTCCCGGCACACTCCGCACCCGGCGATGTGGTAGAGCAGCACGCGGTCGCCCGCCCGGACCCGCCGGCAGCCCGGTCCCGCCTCCACGATCTCCCCGGAGGGCTCGTGCCCGGCGATGACGCCGGCGTAGGCCTCGGCGCCGTGCCCGAGGTGCTCCCGGTAGATCGCCCGGATGTCGCTGCCGCAGATGGTGGACGCCCGCATGGCCACGAGCACCTGCCCGTGACCCGGGACCGGGACGGGCACCTCCCCGATCCGCACCCGGCGCCCACCAGGGAGATACACCCCTCGCATCACCGCCGTCGCCCTCCCGCCGACCCGGAATCGTCGGGCCGGCCTCCCCCGCCCGGCCGGGGTCCACACCTGCCGGCGGGCGGATCGGAGTCGTCCGCCGGACGTGGCGGGGTCGAACAGCGCGGGTCAGCCGTCCAGGATGTCGCGGACCGCGTCGGCGACGGCGGGTGACAGCGCCTCGGTGCCTCCGTACAGGTAGGCGGTGGACAGCCCGCCGGCGACGGACTCGAGGTACGCCGCGGCGCTGCCGGTCAGGCGGTCCGGCTCGGTGAGGACGAGCGGCCCCCCGGCGGCACCGACCTGAGCTCCGCCGGCGAGGGCGTCGGCGAAGTCGAGGCCGGTCGCGACGCCGACGACGGGCGGGTCGGCGAAGAAGCTCTCCGCGACCAGCACCGCCGTCTCGAACCGGGTCGCCCCCACCAGGGCGTCCGCGCCGGGCGCGGCCGCCGCGGCCGCCCCGCCGACGGCGGTCACGGTCTCCGGGGACGCCGACGCCAGGTAGGCGGCGGTCTCGGGCGCCTGGACGTCGCCATCGGTGAGCAGGACCGCGCCCCCGACGTGGCCGGCGGCCGGGCCGGCGACGACGGCGTCCGGGAAGTCACCGCCGTCGGCGAGGAGCACGGTGGCGGGGTCGTCGAGCCCCTCGCCCGCGATCACCGCCGCGGTGGCGAAGCGGTTGACGCCGGCCAGCCGCACCGGCGTGACCCCCGCCGCGGCCAGGCTCGCCTCCACCGCGCCGTCGAGCGCGACCTCGCCACCCAGCAGGAACACCGTCGGGGTGCCCGTCTCCGGGAGCACGCGCAGGATCTCGGCCGTCACGCTCTCGTCCAGGGAGTCCGAGGGCGTGAGGAGCAGCGGGGCGTCCTCGGCCACCGCCAGGGGGTGCCCGAGAGGGCGTCCGCGAACACGTCCGCCCTGGCGAGCACGACGGCGCCCGCCGTGCCCGTCTCGAACCGGGCGCGGGAGACCTCGATCGCGGTCTCAACCCTGCTCGCGCCGGACACGCGGACGACCGCGGCGGGCGGCGGGAGCGGGTCGACGTTCACCTGCCAGATGGTCGTCGTCCCCGACACCTCGTTGCCGACCACCAGCAGTGGCCGGCGCGTCGGACTGTCCTCGGCCGGCACGAAGTCGAGGCCCTCCGGGCCGAGGTCGCCGGCGAGCGGGTCCTCGAGGTCCTCCAACTGGGCGGCGAAGTCCCGGTTGTAGAGGTAGTCCACGAGCTCGGGCGCGGTCGGGTCGGTCACGTCGTAGACCGCCAGGGCGCTGATGCGCTCGAGGCCGACGAACGCGTAGGTCCGGTCCCCGATCTCGCCCAGCTCGACGTATTCGGGCTCCGGTCCCTTGTTGTCGCTGCGGTTCAGGTACGCGGCCTCCGCGTGGTCGGAGTTGAAGAAGCGGGGGTGCGCCTCCAGCCCGAGCTGCTCGAAGTCGTCACCGGAGTGCCAGACCCGGTCGCCGGTCCCCGCGTCGTAGACGCCCATGCCGCGGGTGCCGTAGGCGTGGAGCCGCTCGATGCACGTCCCGCCCTGGTCGAAGCCGTCGAACCGGGACACCGTCAGGCGCCCGAGGGCCGCGAGCTCGTCGCCGCTCAGGGCGCCCGGGCACAGCAGACCCTCCTCCGCGAGATCCTCGACGCGGGCCTCGTCGAGGTAGTTGAAGGTCTCGTCGGGGTTCTCGCCCCACTCACGGCCGTCGCCCTCCTCGGCGGTCAGCACGTAGGTCGTGCCGCTCTCGGCGGTCATCACCGCGATGCCGTCGGGCATCGGCATGCCGACCACCGGCCACGCCGCCCGGCCGGTGTTGTCCGGGTCGGCGAACGCGGCGTCGGGGACGGAGGCGTCGGCCGCGTCGAGCGGGTCCCCGCCGAACGGCTCGTCGCTGGGCGACAGGAACGCGCCGGGGCGCGAGTGGTCGACGACCGGCAGGCCGAAGACCCCGGTGAACTCGAGCGTGGCGAGATCGAGGACCGCGATCGCCGAGCTCTCCTGCAGCGACACGTAGGCGGTGCCGGTCGTCTCGTCGACGGCCACGAACTCCGGCTCGAAGTCCTGCTGGTAGGTCGGGATCTCGGTGGAGGGCGCCCGCCGGATGTCGGGGTCGGCCGCGACCAGGTCGGCGAGGCCGTCGAACCCGATCGTGGTCACGTCGCCCTGGGTGAGGGCCGCGGGGTCGTCGGGGACCTCGATGACGCTGACCGAGCCCTCCGGGATCTCGGCGGGGTCGCCGGAGTAGTCGTCGGGGATCTCGCCCTCGTTGGCGGCCAGCAGCCGCGTGCCGCCGGCGGTCGCGATGAGCGCGTCCACCGCCGGGCCGACCTCGACGGGCCCCGCGGCGAGAAGACCGTCGCGGTCGACGACGACCACCAGCCCCGGGTCGGTCTTCGGGTCCGCCTGGTAGGCGACGGCGGCGAAACCGTCCCCCAGGACTGCCACGCTGGTGGGCGGCCCCTCGAGCGCGAGGCAGCCGACGGGGGCGGTGGCGGAGGGGTCGGACGCGTCGATGACGTCGACGCGCTCCGTGACGGAGTTCACCGTGAAGATCCGCGCGGTGTCCGCGTCGAACGCGACGATCTCCGCGCCGCTGCCGTCGAAGCCGTCGGTCTTGTACGTGCCGATCGGCGTCGCGAACGCGTCGTCGCCGAACAGCCCGGGGTCGACCGGCGCCGGGGGCTGGACCGGATCGGGCCCGCAGTCCGGCCCCGTCTGCGCCGTCGCCGGGGGCACCGCCAGCGCCATGACCACGACCAGCGCGAACCAGCGGACGACGTGCTTCATGAGGCGTGGGCTCCTTGTCGAGCGCGTCATGCGACGGGCGTGGCGACCGTCGGGCATGACGTCCAGCCCGACCTGACCCGGAGCCTCGGGGGCGATGGTGACGCCGAGGCGACGCCGGGGCGACGCGCAGACGTCGGCAAACCGAAGGCCCGCCGGCGGGTGCCGGCGGGCCTTCCTTCGTTGCCGAATGGGTCAGCGGACCTCGACGGTCAGCCCCGGCGTCCAGTTGCTCTTGATCGTCGGCAGCGCGCTGAACCACGACCGCGACCCGCCGTTGGAGCCGTTGCAGCCGACGTCGCTGCGGCTGTGGAGCCCGTAGGCGATCCGGTTGCCCGAGGAGGACAGCCAGTACCAGCCGCCGCCGCTGTCGCCGCCGCAGGCGTCGAACCCGTTGACGCGCACCATGCCGCGGACCGACGAGTCGCTGTTCGTCCCGACGACTCCGCAGCGGTTGGGGCCGTTCGGTGCGGTGTAGTTGGCCGCGAGGCACACCGTCTCGCCCGACCAGATGTAGGACAGCGTCGGCGCGACGCCCTTCACGGGGACCGTGCGGCCGGCCACGCTCTCCATGTAGATCTCGCCGCCGAGGTCGCCGGTGAACCACGAGTTGGTCACCCGGATGATGGCCGCGTCGAGCGCGCCCGAGTTGATCGACGCCTGCATCGGACCGATGGACAGACCGCCGGTCCCCCAGTTGACCCCGTTGCCGTTCGAGCAGTGACCGGCGGTGTAGGCGTAGCGCTGGTTGCCCGAGGTGCGCGCCGTGAAGCCGACCGAGCAGACGTTGTTGCCGGTCGAGCCGCGCCACAGCATCGCGCCCGCCCGCACGGTCCAGTCGCACGCCGCCCGCGACGTGCAGCCCGCGTCGGCCTCGACGTCCAGGCCGGGATCGGCGACGAGCGCGACGCCGGCCGTGCGACTGCGGCCGACGAGACGGTTCAGGTCGCGTCGCGGGACCGCGGCGACGACCCGGTTGTTCTCGACGTCGATGCCGACCTGCCCGCGGGCCGCCCGCGCGATCTCGTCCGTGCCGCCGCGCAGCGCGGTCGCCTGCCGCTCCAGGGCCGCGAAGCTCCTGGCCACCCGGTGGGTCTGGACCCGCAGCCCCAGCTCGTCGCCGAGTGTCTGGACGCGCGCCGCCGCCCGCGGCTGCGTCACCGCGACGTGGAGCACGCCCGACGGCGGGTCGAACCACGCCCCGCCGAACGTCCGCCCGCCGTCGGCGACCAGCCCCTCGTACAGCGACTTGCGGACCTCCTGCTGCTCGGCCGCCGCCCGCGCCGCGTCCTCCGAGATGTCGGGGTACACCCTCTGGTATGCCTCGACGGCCGCGTCCAGCGCCTCGCCCCGGTCCTCGGGATTGGCGCTGGACGCGCCCGCCGCGCCCGCCGTCGTCGCCACCGTCGCGAGCAGCAAGGCCGCGAGCACCAGTGGCCGGATCTTCGATCGGAACATGTCGCTCTCCTCAAGGTCTTCGGGCCCCGCTGGCCCGCACGATGAGGAGAGCGACGGCCGGGGCGGGAGATACCTCGTGTAGCCTCCGCTCAGCCCAACCTTCGGCCGCCGGACACAGCGGGTTCAGCTTCCGCGTCTAGGGTCACGGCGCACCCGGCACACGCGCGACGCGCACACAGTCCAAGTCCAGCGACATGGGGGAAATCGGCGTGACGACTCTGGCAAGGCGAACAGTTCCGACGATGGTGGCGGCCTTCCTGGCGGGGTTGCTGGCGCTCGTCGCGTCCCCGGCCGCGGCCGTGGCGCCTCCGGACGGTCAGGTGTTCGTCAACGAGTAGCACTACGACAACGCCGGCACCGACGCCGGGGAGGCGATCGAGGTCGCCGGCCCGGCGGGCACGGACCTGGCCGGCTGGTCCCTCGTTCTCTACAACGGGTCGGGCGGCGCCGTCTACGGCACCGACCCCCTGTCCGGGGTGATCCCCGACCAGCAGGGCGGGTTCGGGACGGTCGCAGTCAGCTACCCGAGCAACGGCATCCAGAACGGCTCGCCCGACGGCGTCGCCCTCGTCGACGCGGCGGGCGCGGTGGTGCAGTTCCTCTCCTACGAGGGCGACTTCATGGCGGTCCGCGGCCCGGCCGCCGGGATGACGAGCACCGACATCGGCGTCGCCGAGGGGTCGGGCACGCCCGTCGGCCAGTCGCTCCAGCTGACCGACACGGGTGACGCCTACGGCGACTTCACCTGGGCGGCTCCGGCGGACCAGTCGTTCGGCGCCGTCAACGCCGGCCAGACCTTCGGCGAGGGCGGCGACCCGGAGCCCGAGCCCGACCCGTGCGACGTGGCCGTCACCCACGAGATCGGCGCGGTCCAGGGGACCGGGGCCGCCAGCCCGCTGGACGGCCGGCGCGGTCCAGGGGACCGGGGCCGCCAGCCCGCTGGACGGCCAGACGGTCACCGTCGAAGGCGTCGTCGTCGGCGACTTCCAGGACGACGGCCAGCTCGGCGGCTTCTTCATCCAGGACCCCGACGGCGACGCCAACCCTGCCACCTCCGACGGCATCTTCGTCTTCGACCCGGACGCGCCCGACCTCGCCGAAGGCGACGTGGCGCGGGTCACCGGCGAGGCCGACGAGTTCTTCGACCTCACCCAGATCACCAGGGTCAGCACCGTCGGGGACTGCGGCGACGCCGCCGTTCCCGCGCCGACGACGTTCGATCTGCCGGCGGACGACGCGACGCGCGAGCGCCTCGAGAGCATGCTCGTCACGTTCACCGAGCCGCTCACGGCCACGGAGACCTTCACCCTGGCCCGCTTCGGCGAGCTCGTCGTCTCCTCCGAGGGCCGGCTGTTCCAGCCCACGAACGACGGCGGCGACGACGCGGCCGAGCAGGACCTGAACAACCGGCGACGCCTGATCGTCGACGACGGCAGCAGCGTCCAAAACCCGGACGACGTCCCCTTCACCGACGTGAACGGTGAGGTGATCCGCCTCGGCGACACCGTCAACCACCTCGTCGGCGTGCTCAGCTACGGCTTCGACGCCTGGCGGCTGCAGCCGACCGAGGAGCCGACGGTCACGCGGACCAACCCCCGGCCCGAGTCCCCCGACCCGGTCGGCGGCGACCTGCAGGTCGGGAGCTTCAACGTCCTCAACTACTTCACCACGATCGACGAGCCCGGCGCGGTGACCGACACCGGCGACGACCCCCGTGGCGCCGACAGCCTTGAGGAGCTGCAGCGCCAGCGCGGCAAGATCGTCGCCGCCATCCTCGAGCTCGACGCCGAGGTGGTCGGCCTCATGGAGTTCGAGAACGACGCCGACGACGCCGCCCTCGACGACCTGGTGGCCTCCCTGAACGCCGCCGCCGGCGAGGACCGCTACGCCGCCGTCGAGGAGCCCGACACCGGGGGCGGCCTGTTCGGCACCGACGCCATCAAGGTCGCGATGATCTACCAGCCGGCCGACGTGGTGCCCATGGGCCCGTCCGCGACCACCTCCGACGACGCGTTCGACAACGCCCGCCTGCCCCTCGCGCAGCGGTTCCGGGCGCCCCGGGGCGGCAAGCCGTTCACCGTCGTGGTGAACCACTTCAAGTCGAAGGGCTGCGGCGGCGCGACCGGCGCCAACGCCGATCAGGGCGACGGGCAGGGCT
>JACCXR010000332.1 GCA_013696915.1 Euzebyaceae bacterium | reverse complement strand
CTTGGCCTTGGCCAACGTCGTATGAATCCGCCCATGACGAATCAACTCAGAGGCCAGATTGGCCATCATCATATTGTGGTGGGCCGGAGCCCCCCCAAACCTCGCACCCTTCCTCGGCTGCGGCATCCCTATCGCTCCCTTCAGAACTGCTGGTGATGGGCCTCGCACGTACAAGCGGTGGTGCGTGTGGGCGGCGGAGGGCCTTGGAGGGCGGGCGGGTCAGCGGTCCCCTGGCAGCGCCGGCGCCCCGAGGCCCGGGAGAACCATCGACGCCTCAGCCGGCGTAGCCGCCGTAGTCGGCCAAGGACAACCCCATCTCCTGCAGCTTCTGCTTCACCTCTTCGATCGACTTCTGCCCGAAGTTGCGGATGTCGAGCAGGTCTTGCTCCGTCTTCTGCACCAGTTCACCGACGCTGGAGACGCCCTCGCGCTTGAGGCAGTTGTAGGACCGCACGGACAGGTCCATGTCTTCGATCGGCAGGGCCAGGTTCGGCGACAGCGGCGACAGCGAGGCGGCGTCAGCGCCGATCGACAGGCCGCCGGGACCGGACTCCTCGAACTCGGCGAACAGGCCGAACAGGTCGCGCAGCGTCTCACCGGCCGAGGCGAGCGCCTCGCCGGGGGTCACGGAGCCGTCGGTCTCCACATCGAGGATCAGGCGGTCGTAGTTGGTCATCTGCTCGACGCGGGTCGCCTCGACGCGGTACGTCACCCGCCGGACCGGCGAGTAGATCGAGTCGATGGGGATCACGCCGATCGGCTGGTCGGCCCGCTTGTTGCGCTCGGCTGAGACGTAGCCGCGGCCACGCTCGACGGTCAGGTACATCTCGACACGGCCCTTGCGGTTCAACGTCGCGATGTGCAGGTCGCGGTTGAGGATCTCCACGTCGCTCGGGGCGGTGATGAAGTCCGCGGTGATCTCACCGGGGCCCTCGCCGCCGAGGAAGATCTCGACCGGTTCGTCGCTGTGGCAGCGGAGCACGAGGTCCTTGAGGTTGAGGATGACGTCGGTGACGTCCTCCTTCACCCCCTCGATGGAGCTGAACTCGTGCAGCACCCCCTCGATGCGCACGCTGCTGACCGCGGCGCCCGGGATGGACGACAACAGCGTGCGGCGGAGACTGTTGCCGAGGGTGTAGCCGAATCCTGGCTCCAACGGCTCGATGCTGAAGGCCGACCGGTTGTTCTCGGTCAGGACCTGCTCGGAAATAGACGGGCGCTGAACGATCAGCACTGGGGTGTTCGCCTCCTCGGCGGTGGTGGGACGGCGTCGCGCGATGCGTTACTTGGAGTAGAGCTCCACGATGAGCTGTTCTTGGACCGGCACGTCGATCTGGGCGCGCTTTGGCAGGTCGAGGACGCTGATCTGGAGTCTCGACTGGTCGGTGGAGACCCAGGCGGGAATGCGCTTGCCGCCGATGAGCTCCAGCGAACCGAGGATCGGGACGATGTTGCGCGAGCGTTCGCGCAGGGTGACGACGTCCCCGACGCGGACGTGAAAGCTCGGGATGTTCACCGTCCGGCCGTTGACCTGGAAGTGCCGGTGACGGACGAGCTGGCGCGCCTCGTCCCGAGAGCGGGCGAGGCCGCCCCGATAAACGACGTTGTCGAGCCGGGTCTCGAGCAGCACGAGGAGATTCTCGCCCGTGAGCCCCTGCCGGCGCGATGCCTCCTGGTAGTAGTTGCGGAACTGCTTCTCGAGCACGCCGTAGATCCGGCGGGCCTTCTGCTTCTCTCGCAACTGCAGCAGGTATTCGCTCTCGCGGATGCGCCCGCGGCCGTGCTCACCCGGCGGGTACGGGCGCTTCTCGATGGCGCACTTGGGGCCCTCGCAGCGCGTGCCCTTGAGGTAGAGCTTCTGCCGCTCGCGGCGGCAGAGCTTGCAGTCCGGTCCGGTGTACCGAGCCATAGATCGTTGTCTCTCTCCTGGCCGCGTTAGACGCGGCGTCGCTTGGGGGGCCGGCAGCCGTTGTGCGGGATGGGCGTCACGTCCTTGATGGCCGCGACCTCCACACCGTGGGCCTGCAGCGACCGGATGGCTGTCTCCCGCCCGGACCCCGGCCCCTTCACGTACACGTCGACCTTGCGGACGCCGTACTCGGCAGCACCGCGGGCGGCCTTCTCGGCCGCCATCTGGGCGGCGTACGGGGTGGACTTGCGCGAACCCTTGAAGCCGACGTTGCCCGACGACGCCCACGACAGCACGTTGCCCTGCTGGTCGGTGATCGTGATGAGCGTGTTGTTGAAGGAGCTCTTGATGTGGGCCTGGCCGTGGGAGACCTGACGGCGCTCCTTCTTCCGGGTGCGCTGCTTGTTCTTGGCCCCGGCCTGCTTGCGCTGCTGTGCCATGTCGTTTCCTGGCGCTCGGCGGATCGGTTACTTCCGCAGCTTCTTCTTCAGTCCGCCGACGGTCCGCTTCGGCCCCTTGCGCGTGCGGGCGTTCGTGTGGGTGCGCTGGCCCCGGACCGGCAGACCCCGGCGGTGGCGGATGCCCTGGTACGACCCGATCTCCACCTTGCGCTTGATGTTCTGCGCCACCTCGCGCCGCAGGTCGCCCTCGACCTTGTAGCTCGCGTCGATGTAGTCACGCAGCCGCTTGACGTCGTCCTCGGACAGGTCGCGGATGCGCACCGACGGGTCGACGCCCACGGCGACCAGCGTCTGCATGGCGCGCGTGCGCCCGACGCCATAGATGTAGGTGAGGCCAATCTCCGTCCGCTTCTCACGGGGGAGGTCGACACCGGCGATGCGTGCCATGCCTGTTCCTTTGGACGGTGGCGATCAGCCCTGGCGCTGCTTGTGGCGGGGGTTGGAGCAGATGACCATGACACGACCGTGCCGGCGGATGATCCGGCACTTCTCGCAGATCCTCTTCACGGACGGCTGTACCTTCATCGCATCCTCGCTCGGGGGTGAGGCCGCACCGCACTCAGCGCCGCGCTCGGGCCTTGCGGTAGCAGGACGTCGGCGACGGCACCGGGCGGAGTACGCTGAACTCGCGGGAACTCGTGGCCGCCGTCGCACGTGGCGAAAGACCCGACGGTGCGCGGGCCGAACGGCGAGGATATCATCGCGCCCCCCGGGCGTCCACCGGCGGCGCGTGCCCGGGGATGCGTGACGGTTCCCGGAGGGGCCACGCCGGCTCGTCGCAGCGCGCGGTGAGCACCCAGGGGCCGTCGGGGGTGATCGCGACGGTGTGCTCCCAGTGCGCCGACAGCGCACCGTCGGCCGTCACCACGGTCCAGTCGTCGTCGAGGACGCGGGTCTCGGCGGTGCCGAGGTTGAACATCGGCTCGACCGCGAGGACGAGCCCGGGGACGAGTTTCGGTCCGCGCCCGGCACGGCCGTAGTTCGGGACGTGCGGGTCCTCGTGCAGCGCGCGCCCGATGCCGTGGCCGACGTACTCGCGCACGACGCCGTAGCCGTGCGGCAGGGCGCGGGCCTCGACGGCGGCGGAGATGTCGGTCAGGCGGTTACCGGGCCGCGCCTCACACAGCCCCGCCCACAGGCCGGCGCGGGTGCGCTCCACGAGGTCGCGGACCGACGGGTCGGCGTCCCCGACGATCCAGGTCACGGCCGAGTCGCCGTGGTAGCCGTCGACGATGGCGCCGGCGTCGATCTTGATGAGGTCGCCATCGCGCAGGACCACGTCGGCGGACGGGATGCCGTGCACGATCTCGGAGTTGACGGAGGTGCACAGCGTGGCGGGGAAGCCGCGGTACCCCTTGAACGACGGGACGGCCCCGTGATTGCGGACCTCGCGCTCGGCGATCTCGTCGAGGCGCAGCGTGGAGATGCCCGGCCGGACGGCTTCGGCGACGACCTCGTGCAGTCGGGCCACGACCCGGCCCGCACGAGCCATGACCTCCACCTCGGCCGGGGACTTCCGGACGATCACGTGACGTCGCTCCTCCCGCGGCCGGTGGCCCGGCCCTGCAGGTCGGCGCCGTGGTGCCCGTCGACCGCCGCGATCGCCCGCTCCGTGACCTCCTCCACCGCTCCGACCGCGTCCACCTCTCGCACGAGCCCGCGCTCGGCGTAGAAGTCCTCCAGCGGCCGCGTCTTGGCCCGGTACTCCTCGAACCGGCGCCTGACGGCCTCCTCGGAGTCGTCGGCACGCCCCTCGATCTCGCGGCGCGCCGAAAGGCGCTGGAGCAGCTCGGAGAGATCGACGACGAACCGCAGCACGCCGTCGAGCGGTTCCTCCCGCCCGGCGAGCAGTTCCTCGAGGACGAGCGCCTGCGGCACGGTCCGGGGATAGCCGTCGAGGAGGAACCCCGCAGCCGCGTCGGCATGCGCCAGCCGGTCGGCCACCATCCGGTTCACGAGGTCGTCGGGCACCAGGTCGCCGCGGTCCATGAAGGCCTGCGCCTCCCGGCCGAGCTCGGTGCCCCCGCTGACGTTCTCCCTCAGGATGTCGCCGGTCGAGACATGGGGCACCCCGAACCTGGCCGCGAGCGCGCTGGCCTGCGTGCCCTTGCCGGCGCCGGGGGGGCCCAGCAGAACGAGTCGCACGTCATCCCCTCAGGAAGCCCTCGTAGTGGCGCTGCAGCAGTTGGCTCTCGAGCTGCTTCATGGTCTCCAGGCCCACCCCGGTGATGATCAGCAGCGTCGAACCGCCGAGGGGGAACTGGATGCCGGCGAGGCTCAGGGCGATCAGCGGCAGGATGGCCAGGGTCGCCAGATACAGCGAGCCGGGCAGCGTGATCCGGGAGAGCACGCGATCGAGGTACTCCGCCGTCGGCCGCCCCGGCCGGATCCCGGGGATGAAGCCGCCGTACTTCTTCATGTTGTCGGCGACGTCGATCGGGTTGAACGTGATCGCCGTGTAGAAGTAGGCGAAGAAGATCGTCAACGCGAAGTAGACGAGGATGTACAGCCAGTGGTCGCCGTTGGTGAGGTAGCGGTCCACGAAGCTGGTCAGCCACGCCTGGTTCACGATCGAGGCCGCCAGCGTCGGCAGGTACAGCAGCGACGAGGCGAAGATGATCGGGATCACGCCCGACTGGTTGACCTTCAGGGGGATGTACGTCGACGTGCCGCCGTACATGCGCCGGCCGACCTGGCGTTTGGCGTACTGCACCGGGATCCGCCGCTGGCCCTGCTCGACGAACACGACCCCGACGACCAGGATCAGTCCGACGGCGATAAACAGCGCCAGGAGCGCGGGCTCTGTCTGGTAGATCCGCAGGCCGGTGCCGGGGAGCTCCGAGATGATCGCCGAGAAGATGATCAGCGACATGCCGTTGCCGATGCCCCGCTGCGTGATGAGCTCCCCGAGCCACATGATGAACGCCGTCCCGGCGGTCAGCGTGAGCACCATCAGGGCGCGGATGCCGATGCTCGCGTCGGGGATGAGGCCGGCGGTGTCGATGCCGGGGAACAGCTGCCCGGACTGGATGAGCACGATCAGGCCGGTGGACTGGAGGATCGCGAGCACGATCGTGAGGTAGCGGGTCATCTGCGTGATCCGCTTCGTCCCGGTCTCGCCTTCCTTCTGCCACTCCTCCAGCTTCGGGATCACGACGGTGAGCAGCTGCATGATGATGCTCGCCGTGATGTACGGCATGATCCCGAGCGCGAAGACCGCGAGCTGGGTCAGCGCACCGCCGGAGAACAGGTTCAGCAGCTGGGTGATCCCCGACGAGCTCGCCTGGTCGAGGATCCCCCGCAGGACGCCGTAGTCGACCCCGGGGATGGGGACGACGGCGCCGAACCGGTAGACCGCGATGATCGCGAGCGTGAAAAGGATCTTCCCGCGCAGGTCCGGGATCTTGAAGGCGTTGGCGAACGCGCGGAGCATCGCGGGTCCTCTCTACGCGCCGGGCGCGCGGCGCGGCAGCACGGTGGCGGAGCCGCCGGCGCCGGTGATCTTCTCCGACGCCGTCGCCGAGAAGGCGTGCGCGGAGACGGTTAGGCCCTTCGTGAGCTCCCCGTCGCCGAGCACCTTCACGGGCGCCTTCCCGCGCCGGACGAGTCCACGCTCGCGCAGCGAGGCCGGGCTGACGTCCTCGCCGGCCTCGAACGACGCCTCGATGCGGCCGAGGTTGACGGTCGAGTACTCGACCCGGTTTCGCGGCGTGAACCCGGGCATCTTCGGCAGGCGCCGCTGCAGCGGCATCTGGCCGCCCTCGAAGCCGGCGGGCATGTTCTTGCGGGCACCGCTGCCCTTGGTGCCCCGGCCGGCCGTCTTGCCCTTGCCGGCGGCTTCGCCCCGGCCCTTGCGGGTCTTCGCCCGGTGGGCGCCGGGCGCGGGCTTGAGGTGGTGGATCTTCATCGCGGCTCTCCTTCGCCCCCCGCAGGCGGCGAGGCATCGGCGGGGCGGACCTCCACGAGGTGGGAGACCTTGGCCACCATGCCACGGATCTCGGGACGGTCGGGGCGGGTCACGGTGTGGCGGATGCGCTTGAGGCCCAGTGCGCGGATCGTCCGCCGCTGGTCCTGCTTGGCGCCGATGAGGCTGCGCACCTGCGTGATCTCGAGGTGGCCGGCCATCAGGCCCCCGCCCTGTAGTTCACCAGCATCTTGTGCGGGATCATCTCCTCGAGCTCCATGCCTCGGAGCCGGGCCACGTCCTGTGGCGTCCGCAGGTTCCGCAGGGCCGCCACGGTCGCGTGGACGACGTTGATCGGATTGGAGGTGCCGAGCGACTTCGCGAGCACGTCGCTGATCCCGGCGCACTCGAGCACGGCGCGCACCGGTCCTCCGGCGATGACGCCGGTGCCGGGAGCCGCCGGCTTGAGCACCACCTTGCCGGCGCCGGCCTCGCCGATCGCAGGGTGCACGATCGTCTTCTGGATCATGGGCACCTTGAAGAAGTTCTTCTTGGCCTCCTCGACACCCTTCTGGATGGCGGCGGGCACCTCCTTCGCCTTGCCGTAGCCCACGCCCACGGTGCCGTTGGCGTCACCGACCACCACGAGCGCCGTGAAGGAGAACCTGCGCCCACCCTTCACGACCTTCGCGACGCGGTTGATCGCGACGACCTTCTCCTCGTACGGGCTCCGCTCTTCCTCGCGGGACCCGCGTCCGCCGCGGTCACGTCCGCCGCGGCCGCGCTCCCCGCCACCGCGCGGTGCGCCTCCACCTGGTCCAGCCATGAGATGTCCTCGAATCCGTTGTCTGCTGCTTGCTGGGGTCTTAGAAGTCGAGCCCGCCCTGGCGAGCCGCGTCCGCCAGGGCCTTCACGCGGCCGTGGAAGCGGTTGCCGCCGCGATCGAAGACCGCCTGCTCGATCCCGGCCTGCCGGGCGCGCTCGGCAACCAGCTTGCCGACGGCGCTGGCCACGCCGATCTTCCCATCGCCCTCTGGCGTCAGACCGTCGTCCAGGCTGGAGGCCGCCGCGAGGGTCCTGCCCAGGCGGTCGTCGATGAGCTGGGCGTAGATGCCGGAGTTCGAGCGGTAGACCGCGAGGCGGGGGCGCTCGGCTGTGCCGCGGACGCGCTTGCGCACCCGGAGGTGGCGGCGCTCGCGGGCGACGCGCTTCGTGCTGACAGTCATGCTGCTCGCTCTCCTCGTCTTGCGTGGTCCGCCGGCGGCGGAGGAGCCGAAATCACCCGGCGGCCTTGCCGGACTTGCGTCTGATCAGCTCACCCTCGTAGCGGATGCCCTTGCCCTTGTACGGCTCGGGCTTGCGCAGCTTGCGGATGTTCGCGGCGACCTGGCCGACCTGCTGCTTGTCCGAACCCGTGATCGTGATCCGGGTGGGCGCCGGCACCTCGAACGTGATGCCCTCAGGAGCCGGGAAGTCGATGGAATGGCTGTAGCCGAGCTGCAGCGTCAGGCCGTTCCCGGTGGCCGCGGCACGGTAGCCGACGCCGACGATCTCCAACCGGCGGGTGTAGCCGTCGGTGACGCCCACGACCATGTTGGCGATCAGCGAACGGAACAGCCCGTGCAGGGCGCGGTGCTCGCGCTCGTCGTCCGGACGCGTGACGACGACGTGCCCGTCGTCGACCGTGACGGTGATGTCGGGGTGCACGTCCTGGGTCAGCGTCCCCTTGGGCCCGGTGACGGTCAGGGTCCGGCCGTCGAGCCTCACGTCGACCCCCGCGGGGATCGACACTGGCTCCTTGCCGATGCGGCTCATTGCTCAACGCTCCTTGGACCGGACAGGTCCGCTACCACACGTAGGCGAGGACCTCGCCGCCGATGTTCTGCTTGCGCGCCTCCCGGTCGGTCATGAGCCCCGAGGAGGTCGAGATGATCGCGACGCCGAGGCCTCCGAGCACCCGGGGGATGTCGTCCCGGCGGGCGTAGACGCGCAGGCCCGGCTTGCTCACGCGGCGCACGCCGGAGATCGAGCGTTCGCGCTCGCGGGAGTACTTGAGGGCGAGCTTCAGCGTCGCCTGCGGCTTCGTGGCCTCGACGAGGTAGTCGCGGATGTATCCCTCGTTCTTGAGGATGCGCGCGATCTCCGCCTTCAGCTTCGAGGAGGGCATGGCGATCTCCTCGGAGTAGGCGACGTTCGCGTTGCGGATGCGGGTGAGCATGTCCGCCACCGGGTCGGTCATCGTCATCGTGTTCACTTCTCCCTGGGGTTACCGGAGGACCTCGTCCGGCACTTCCCTACCAGCTGCTCTTGCGGATCCCGGGCAGGTCGCCGGCGTGGGCGAGCTCGCGGAAACACACCCGGCACAGCATGAATTTGCGGTACACCGCCCGGGGGCGGCCGCAGCGGTTGCAGCGCGTGTACGCGCGCACGCCGAACTTCGGCTTGCGCGCCGCCTTCGCGATCATCGACTTCTTGGCCATGGGTGTGTCTCCTCAGCCCACCGTGGGCGTGGAACCGACGAACGGGAAGCCGAAGGCGTCGAGCAGCGCGCGACCCTGCTCGTCGGTGACGGCGGTCGTCACGAACGTGATGTCCATGCCCCGGACCTTGTCGACCGCGTCGTAGTCGATCTCGGGGAAGATCAACTGCTCGGTCACGCCGAAGGTGTAGTTGCCGCGGCCGTCGAAGTTCGCGGCCAGTCCCCTGAAGTCGCGGATGCGCGGCAGCGCGACCGCGAGGAGTCGGTCGAGGAAGTCCCACATCCGGTCGCCCCGCAGCGTCACCTTCGCGCCGATCGGCATGCCCTCGCGCAGCTTGAACGCCGCGATGGACCTGCGTGCGCGCCGGACCTGCGCCTTCTGCCCGGTGATGACGGCGAGGTCCCGCAGCGCACCGTCCAGGGCCTTCGCGTCGGTGACGGCGTCGCCCACGCCCATATTGAGCACGATCTTCTCCAGGCGGGGGACCTGCATGACGTTGGACAGCCCGAGCTGGGACTGCAGCCGCTCGCGAATGCCGTCGTGGTAGCGCTGCTTGAGTCGCGGGACGTAGGTGTCGGTGTCGGACATGGCGTTTTAGAACTCCGAGTCGCATCTGCGGCAGTAACGGGTCTTCTTCGAATCCACGATCTTGCTGCCGACGCGCGTCGGCTTCCCGCACTCGGGGCAGACGGGCATGACGTTCGACACGTGCAGCGGTGCCTCGACGTGCGAGATCCCGCCCTCCTGCGCGCCGCGGCGGGACGTCTTCACGCGTTCGTGCTTCGTGACGCGGTTGATGCCCTCGACCATGACCTTGTCGGCGGTCGGGTAGACGCGCACGACCCGGCCTTCCTTGCCGGCGTCCTTGCCCGAGATCACCTTGACAGTATCGTTGCGCTTGATGCGCTGCATCTAGAGCACCTCCGGGGCGAGCGAGACGATTTTCATGAAGCGGCGCTCGCGGAGCTCGCGCCCGACGGGGCCGAAGATGCGGGTGCCCCGCGGGTTGCGCTGGTCGTTGATGAGCACGCAGGCGTTGTCGTCGAACCGGATGTACGTCCCGTCCGGCCGGCGCTTCTCCTTGCGGACCCGCACGACCACGGCCTTGACCACGTCGCCCTTCTTGACGTTCGACGCGGGGATCGCGTTCTTCACGGTCCCCACGATCACGTCGCCGATGGAGGCGTAGCGCCGCCCCGACCCACCGAGCACGCGGATGCACAGCACCTCGCGCGCGCCGGTGTTGTCGGCCACCCGCAGCCTCGTCTCCTGCTGAATCATGTCCTTGACTCTTTCAGATCACCAGAGAAGTGGGCGAAGGGGGACGCCCACAGAGGGGTCGGAGAGGAAAGACGGTGACACAGTCCCGTCGGGTTTCCGGCCCCGTCGGAGAGGGGTTCCGTCGGCCCGGAGCGCAGCATAAAGGCCGTTCGTGCGGAGCTCCGGGCCGACGGAACCCCGCCAGAGCTCTGCGCCGACGGAACCCGGCCGAAGCTTCGGACCGACGGAGCTCCGCACCGACGAAGCTCCCGACCGACGAATGCGGGACGGCAAGCGAAGGCTCACTGCGCCCGCTCCACCACTTCGACGACCCGCCAGCGCTTCGACTTCGACAGCGGCCGCGTCTCGACGACGCGGACGAGGTCCCCGGTGTGGACGTCGTTCGCCTCGTCGTGGGCGTGGAGCTTCTCGGACCGGGTGACCGTCTTGCGGTACAGCGGGTGGGTCGTCCGGCGCTGGACGAGCACCACCACGGTCTTGTCCATCCTGTCGCTGACGACGACGCCCTGACGGGTCTTGCGCTCGCCCCGCTTGGCACTCGGTTGGGCTGTGCTCATCTTCTAGACCTCGGCGTCGTGGACGGCGCGCTCGCGCTGCACGGTGAGCACGCGCGCGATGCTGTGACGGACCTGCTTCAGACGGGTGGGGTTGTCCAGCTGGCCGGTGATCATCTGGAAGCGCAGGTTGAACAGCTCCTCCTTGAACTGGCCCAGCTTCTCGACCAGTTCGGTGTCGCTGAGCTCTCGGAGTTCGCTGGCCCTCACGCGTTACCACCGTCCCGGGTGACGAACTTGCACTTGACCGGCAGCTTGTGCGCGGCGAGTCGCATGGCCTCGCGTGCGGTCTCCTCGCCCACGCCGGACAACTCGAACATCACCCGACCCGGTTTCACGACGGCGACCCAGCCCTCCGGCGAGCCCTTGCCCGAGCCCATGCGGGTCTCGGCGGGCTTCTTCGTGTAGGCCTTGTGGGGGAAGATGTTGATCCACACCTTCCCTCCGCGCTTCATGTACCGGGTCATCGCGACGCGCGCCGCCTCGATCTGGCGGTTCGTGATCCAGCCGTGGGTCACCGCCTGGAGGCCGTAGTCGCCGAAGCTGACCTCGGTGCCGCCCTTGGCAAGCCCGCGCATGCGGCCGCGGTGCTGCTTGCGGTGCTTGACTCTCCTGGGGGACAGCATGGCGTTCTACTCCTGCACCTGGTCGGTCGCAGCCGGCGGCTCCGGCGTCTCGCCCACCGCCGGGCGGGCGATCTCGCCCGAGTCGGCCGGCGCGGGGGCCTCGGCTGGGACGTTGCCCGGCTGGACGTTGCCGGGCAGGGCGGTGACCGGCGCCATCTCGTCGACGCGCTCGGGGTTGGCGTCGCCCATTCCGACGGTCGTGGCCGCCGGAT
Source organism: Euzebyaceae bacterium (assembly GCA_013696915.1). Taxonomy (GTDB): domain Bacteria; phylum Actinomycetota; class Nitriliruptoria; order Euzebyales; family Egibacteraceae; genus JACCXR01. The sequence continues at coordinate 4,590 of JACCXR010000332.1, read as the reverse complement.
CCTCGACCACCGCCGTGGGCGGGGGCGCCTGCCGATCCGCCCGGCGGGCGCGGGCGCGGGCCATCTGGGCCTCGCGCTGGTCGGCGGAGGGAAGCACCTCCCCGGTGTAGATCCAGACCTTCACGCCGATCCGGCCGTAGGTGGTGCGCGCCTCGTCGAACCCGTAGTCGATGTTGGCCCGCAGTGTGTGCAGCGGGACACGGCCCTCGCGGTACCACTCGGTGCGGCTCATCTCGGCTCCGCCCAGGCGCCCCGAGCACTGGACGCGGATGCCCTTGGCTCCGGCCTTCATCGCGTTCTGCGTCGCCCGGCGCATGGCGCGCCGGAAGCTGACACGGCCGCGCAGCTGCTCCGCGACGTTGTGCGCGGTCACCTGGGCGTCGAGCTCCGGGGACTTCAGCTCGAGGATGTTGAGCTTCACCTGCTTGCCCGACATGTCCTCGAGATGCTTGCGGATGACGTCGGCCTCCGCGCCGCGGCGGCCGATGACGATGCCCGGCCGGGCCGTGTGGACGTCGACCGTCACCCGGTCGCGGGTGCGCTCGATCTCGATCCGCGACACGCCGGAGTGGCGGACGCGCTCCCTGATGTAGTTGCGGATCCGGTCGTCCTCGATGACGTAGCCGGCGTACTCCTTGTCGGCGAACCAGCGGGACTTGTGCTCCTTGATGATCCCGAGCCGGAACCCGTACGGATGAATCTTCTGACCCACGACTACTGCTCCTTCCGGCTGCGCCGGCCGCGGAGACCGCGCCGCGCACCGGCCGCCGGCGCGCCGGCGCCGGTGGCGCCTGACGTCCGTGCGCGGCCACGCGTGCCGTCGGTTCCCACCGTGATGGTGATGTGGCTGGTCCGCTTGTTGATGCGGTACGCCCGGCCCATCGCGCGCGGCTGGGACCGCTTGAGCGTCGGGCCCTCGTCGACGACCGCCGCGGTCACGACGAGGTCGTCGGCGGCGAGATCGTTGTTGTGCTCCGCGTTGGCGACGGCGGAGTCGAGCGTCTTGCGGATCTGCTCGGCCACCCCCTTGGGGGAGAACAGCAGTGTGCGGCGCGCCTCTTCGACGCCCAGCCCGCGGATGTGCGCGACGACCTGTCGCGCCTTGTTCGGCGCGACCCGGACGTACCGCGCGGTTGCTCTGACCTCCATCGTCTGACTCACCTTCGCCCGCGGACCTTGGTCTGCTGCTTCTCACCGGCGCCGCGCCACTTGATCGCGCGGGTCGGGGCGAACTCGCCCAGCTTGTGGCCTACCATTGACTCGGAGATGTAGATGGGCACGTGCTTGCGGCCGTCGTGGACGGCGATCGTGTGGCCGACCATGTCGGGGGAGATCTCCGAGCGACGGGACCAGGTCTTGATGACCCGCTTCTCGTGGCGGGAGTTCAGGTCCTCGACCTTCTTCGCCAGGTGGAGATCGACGAAGGGGCCCTTCTTGAGGCTGCGCGGCATGTCGTCGCTCCTTACCGGCGGCGCTTGCCGCGCCGGCGGACGATGTCGGCGTTGGACGCCTTCTTCTTGGACCGGGTGCGGCCTTCGGGCTTGCCCTGCGGGTTCGTGGGATGCCGGCCGCCGGACGTGCGGCCCTCGCCGCCGCCGTGCGGGTGGTCGACCGGGTTCATGACGACGCCGCGGACGGTGGGGCGCTTGCCCTTCCAGCGTGAGCGGCCGGCCTTGCCGGCGTTGATCAGCTCGTGCTCGGAGTTGCCGACCGCCCCGACTGACGCCCGGCAGTCCGCGAGGACGGTGCGGATCTCGCCCGAGGGCAGGCGCAGCGCTGCGCGGTTGCCCTCCTTGGCCAGCAGCTGGATCCTGTTGCCGGCGGAGCGGCCGAGCTTGGCGCCGCCTCCCGGCCGCATCTCCACGGCGTGCACGATCGTGCCGACCGGGATGTTGCGGAGCGGCAGGGCGTTGCCCGGCTTGATGTCGGCCCGCTCGCCGGACTCGACCATGTCGCCGACCTTGAGCCCCTCGGGCGCGATGATGTAGCGCTTCTCGCCGTCGAGGTAGTGCAGCAGCGCGATCCGGGCCGACCGGTTGGGGTCGTACTCGACCGTCGCCACCTTCGCCGGCACTCCGTCCTTGTTGCGGCGGAAGTCGATCACGCGGTAGCGCTGCTTGTGGCCGCCGCCCTGGTGCCGCGTGGTGATGCGGCCGTGGACGTTGCGCCCGGCCTTCTTGGGGTTCGGCCGCGTGAGGGACTTCAGCGGCTTGTCGGTGGTGACCGTGTCGAAGTCGGACACCGACATGGCGCGGCGCGACGGCGTCGTCGGCTTGTACTTGCGGATGCCCATGGTGCGCTACACCCCACGTTCGAAGATGTCGATGGACTCGCCGTCGGCGAGGGTGACGATGGCGCGCTTGGTGTCCTTGCGCGTGCCGTAGCGCGTTCCGAACCGCTTCTTCTTGCCTTTGCGGTTGAGCGTGTTCACGCTGGCGACCTTGACACCGAAGATGCGCTCGACGGCCTGCTTGATCTCGGTCTTGTTCGTCGATGGGTGGACGATGAAGGTGTAACGGCCCTCGTCATGCAGGCTGTAGCTCTTCTCGCTCACGACCGGAGCGAGGATCACGTCGCGGTGGTCCTTCACGCCGGCACCTCCTCGTCGGTGTCGCCGACCTCGTCGGTGTCGCCGACCTCGTCGGTGTCACGGACCTCGTCGGTGTCGGCGACCGCGTCGGTGTCGGGCGCGGGCGCCCCCAGGACGGCGCGGGTGCCCTTGCCGATGTGGTCCAGCGCATCCTCGGCGAAGACGACGACGTCGCTGACGAGCACGTCGTAGGTGTTCAGCTGGTCGACGGTGAGCAGGTGCACCCGCTGGAGGTTGCGGAAGCTCTTGCCGAGCGCGTCGTCCCTGGCGGCGAGCACGATCAGCACCCTGCGGGCCGGGAGGTCGAGGGCGTCGAGGAAGGCCACGGCGTCCTTCGTCCGCGGCGCGTCGAAGGCGAGCCCGCGGACGATGCGGACCTGGCCCGAGCGGGCGCGGTCGGAGAGGGCCGAGCGCAGCGCGACCTTCTTGAGCTTCTTCGTGACGCGCTTGGTGTAGTTCTGCTCCCCGGTCGGGCCGTGCGCGATGCCGCCGCCGGAGAACTGGGGCGCCCGGATCGAACCCTGACGGGCCCGGCCGGTGCCCTTCTGCCGCCACGGCTTCGCGCCGCCGCCGCGGACCTCTCCACGCGACTTCGTCTTCGACGTCGCCGAGCGGGCGGCGGCGAGCTGGGCGACGACGACCTGGTGCATGGCGGGCACGTTCACCTGGGCGTTGAACAGCGCGCCGTCGAGCTGGGCCGTCCCGGCGGTCGCGCCGGTCGGGTCGAGGACGTCGACCGTCACGTCGTCGGGCGCTTCCATCCGCGTGGACACCGACATCAGGCGTCACTCCCCTGGTCCGCGCGTGCCTTGACCGCGTCGCGGACGACGAGCAGGGATCCGTTCGGGCCCGGCACGGCACCGCGGATCAGCAGCAGGTTGCGCTCGGCGTCGACGCCGACGAGCTCGAGGCTCTGGACGGTGACGCGCTCGCCGCCCATGCGTCCGGCCATGCGCGTGCCGGGGAAGACCCGCGACGGCGTGGCGCAGGCCCCGATCGAGCCGGGTGCGCGGTGCACCTTGTGCACGCCGTGACCCGCGCCGAGCCCGGCGAAGCCGTGGCGCTTCATCGGGCCCGAGAAGCCCTTGCCCTTGCTCACCCCGGTCACGTCGACGAGCTGGCCGACGATGAACTGGTCGACCGTCACGACCGCGCCGGGGGAGAAGCTGCCGGTCAGCTGCAACTCCACGAGGTGGCGGGTCGGTTCGACGCCGGCCTTGGCGAAGTGCCCGGCCAGCGGCTTGTTGACGCGCTTGACGGCGCCGAAGCCGAGTTGGACGGCGACGTAGCCGTCGCGCTCGGCGGAGCGCACCTGCGTCACCGGGCAGGGTCCGGCCCGGACGACGGTCACCGGGATGACGCGCGCTTCGTCGTCGAAGATCTGCGTCATCCCGAGTTTCGTCCCGAGGATGCCTGTGGTTGCCATCGGTGCGGTCCTTAGAGCTTGATTTCGATGTCGACGCCGGCCGGCAGGTCCAGCCGCATCAACGAGTCGACGGTCTTCTGCGTGGGGTCGTGGATGTCGATGAGACGCTTGTGGGTGCGCATCTCGAAGTGCTCGCGCGAGTCCTTGTACTTGTGCGGGGAACGGATGACGCAGTACACGTTGCGCTCCGTCGGCAGCGGCACAGGCCCGGTGATCCTCGCCCCGGTCCGCTCGACCGTGTCCACGATCTTGCGCGCCGACTGGTCGATGATCTCGTGGTCGTACGCCTTCAACCTGATCCGGATCTTCTGCTCAGCAGCCATCGTCAGCTCTCTTGTTGCGTTCACCGCCCGGCGGGGGCGGCCACGGGTGTTGCGGTGTTGCCTGCTCGTGCTCTCGACGTTGCCGTTGACCTGGCCGTGGGGCGGCCGAGGCTGCCGGGGCTACTTCAGGATCTTGGTGACCCTGCCGGCGCCGACGGTGCGCCCGCCCTCACGGATGGCGAAGCGCAGCCCCTCTTCCATCGCGATCGGGGAGATCAGCTCCACCGCCATCTCGGTGTTGTCACCCGGCA
>JACCXR010000330.1 GCA_013696915.1 Euzebyaceae bacterium | reverse complement strand
TCAGTCGTCGAGGAGGGCGGTGACGTCGTCGACGACGGTGGGGGTGATGGCTTGGGTGCCGCCGGTGATGCGGACGGCGGTCAGGTCCTCGGCGTGGTCGGTGAGCCATTGGCGGGTTTCGGGGGAGCCGGCCAGGCCGTTGGTGCCGTCGATGAGCAGCAGCACGCCGCCGGTGGCGGCCACGGCGGGGCCGGCGGCGAGCGCGTCTGGCCAGTTGCGGCCGGTGGCCAGCCAGACGACGGCGGCGGTCTGGCCGCGGTCGAGGGCTTCGTCGGCGACGCGCGCGGAGGTGGCGTAGCGGGTGGCTCCGGACAGTCGGGTGACGTCGCCGGCGGCGTCGTCGATGTCGGCGGCGACGGCGGCGGACACGGCCACGGTGCCCCCGACGATGGTGACGTCGGTGTCGTCGTCGAGCCGGTCGGCGGTTTCGGCGGGCAGCCGGTTGGCGTTGACCAGCAGGATGGGGGTCTCCAGCGGCGCGGCCAGGCCGGCGGCGGACAGCGCGTCGGGCCAGCCGCGGGCGGGGTCGGTGTGTTCGCCTTCGGCGATGAACACCTCGTCGGTGTCGCCGAGCTGTGCGGCGACGGCGGCGGCGGTGGCGAAGCGGTTGGGTCCGGACACGCGGGTGGTGTCCAGCCCGGCGGCGGTGGTGTCGGTGTCGACCTGGGCGGACAGGGCGGCCTGGCCGCCCAGCAGCACCGCGTCGTCGGCGCCGAGTTCGTCGGCGATGAACGCGGCGACGGCGGGGTGCAGCGCGTCGGAGCCGGTCAGCAGGACCGGGGCGTCCAGCGAGGCGGCCAGCGGCGCGCCGGCCAGGGCGTCGGCGTAGGCGTCGGCGCGGGCCAGCACCACGGTGTCGGCGCCGTCTGGGAACGCCGCGCGGGCGATCTCGATCGCGGTCTCGACGCGGCCGGCGCCGCTGAGACGCGTCACTCCCGGATCCAACGGCGTCGGCCCCGGACCCGGCGGCTCCGGCGGCGACGGGCTCGGCGACGGCGACGGGCTCGGCGACGGCGACGGGCTCGGCGACGGTGACGGCGACGGCGACGGGCTCGGCGACGGGCTGGGACCTGGTGACGGCGACGGCGACGGCCCGGGTCCGTCGTCCTCCTCGCCGGTGCCGGTGAGCGCCACCATGACCGTGGCCTCGTCTGGGTCGTCGCTGGTGATCGTGAGCGTGCCGCCGCGCACCCCGGTCGCGGTGGGCGTGAATGAGACCGTCACCGTGCAGCTCGCGCCGGCAGACAGGACGGGGCCGCACGTCGTGCTGGTGATGTCGTAGTCGTTGTCGCCTGCCGTCACGCCGAACCCGGTGATGCTGAGATCGGCGTTGCCGACGTTGCTGATGGTGACGGAATCCGACACGGCCTCGCCGACGGGCGTGTCGGGGAAGTCGAGCGCTGCCGGGGCGATGGCGATGTCGGGTGCAGTGCCGGTGCCGGTCAGCGTCACGATGACGGGATCCTCGTTCACGTCGTCGTTGAGGATCCTCACCGTGCCGGTGCGGACGCCGGGCGACTGGGGCTCGAACCGCACCCGCACCAGGCAGCTGCTCTGGGGAGCCAGCTCGAAGGGCCTGGGCTGGCAGGTGGTGAAGGGCCGGACGAAGTCGCCGCTGGTCACGATTCTTTGGACCGTCAGCGTCTCGGTGCCGATGTTCGCGACCGTGATGGTCTCGAACGGGCTCATGCCGCCCACCGGCGTGTCCGGGAAGTCGAGCGCCATCGGGTCCACATCGATCTCGGGCCCGAGGCCGGTGCCGCTGAGGGGCAGGATGGCGGGGGGCTCGGCGTCATCGGTCTCGACCGTGAGGGTGCCGTCCCGCGGCCCCCCGTCGGTCGGGCGGAACGCCAGGACTACGATGCAGTCGCCGCCGGGATCCAGGGACTGCCCCTCGGCGCAGGTCCCCAGCGCGAAGAGGACCTCGAACTCGTCGTCGGGGGTGGCCGTGAACGCGGTCAGCGTCTGGGGGTCAGGGCTGGTGTTCTCGACGCTGACCGTGACCGACTCGG
>JACCXR010000315.1 GCA_013696915.1 Euzebyaceae bacterium | reverse complement strand
GGGGTCGGATCCGGTGCGATCGGGTCGTCGTCGCGGTCGACGGCGGGCTCGAGTCGGTGCTTCCCGAGCTCGCCGGGCGGGTCCGGACCGCCCGGGCGCAGATGCTCGCGACCGCCCCCGTCCCCGGCGTGGTCGCCGTCCGTCCCGTCTACGCTCGCTGGGGCTACGACTACTGGCAGCAGCTGCCCGACGGCTCCGTGGCGATCGGCGGCTTCCGGGACCGCGGGGGGGAGGCGGAGTGGACGGCGGCGGCCGAGCCGACCCGGCCGGTGCAGGAGGAGATCGAACGCTTCCTGAGGTCGATGCTGCGCGTCACGGCTCCGGTGACCCACCGATGGGCCGGGGCGATCGCGTTCACGCCCGACGGCATGCCGGTGCTCGGGGAGGTCCGTCCCGGCGTCCTCGCCGCCGGCGCCTACAGCGGCACGGGCAACGTGCTGGGCGCGATCTGCGGCCACGCGGCGGTGGAGCTGGCGCTCGACGGACGGTCGGAGACGGCCGCACTGGTCGCCGGCTCCGCCGCCCGCCCGCCGGCCTGAGGTTTGGAATGCGACCGCACGGGGCAACGGAACAGGGCGCACCCGGTTCTGGGTGCGCGTTCGCGCGCCACAGCACGCGACCCTTCCATCTGACGATACGACAAGGGAATCGGCGGGAGTGACGGGACTCGAAACTGCGTTCGCTGCGGATCCGGTCAGCGTCCGGCAGGCAAGGAGGTTCGTCACCGCGGCGCTGCACGAGCACGGCGAGGAGGCTCTGGCGGACGTAGCCGCCCTCCTGGTCAGCGAGTTGGTGACGAATGCGCTGCTGCACGCCCGCACCGATCTGGTCGTGGCCGTTCTCCTTCCGGGCGGCGCGGTCCGCGTGGAGGTGCGGGACGGGTCGCAGGCCGTGCCGGTGACGCGCAGCTACCTTCCGGACGCGTCCACCGGCCGGGGGATGATCCTGATCGCCGAACTCGCCGACCAGTGGGGATGCGACGTGGGACCGGCCGGCAAGGCCGTCTGGTTCGAGTTGACGCGAGCGGCCGCCCGTGCCGGCGTCTGACGCCTCCGCGGACGGGGAGATGGACCTGCGGGAGGTCCGGCTCCTGCGGCTGCCGCTGCCCATCCTGGCAAGGGCCCAGGAGCACAACGAGGGTCTGATGCGCGAGTTCGCGCTGATCGCGAACCCCCACCCCCACATTGACGTCGACGTCCCCGTGCGGATGCTCCAGCTCATCGCCGCGCTTCGCGACCGGTACACCGCGTTCACCGTGTCGGCCAATGCCGAGATCGAGCGGGCCATGGAGCGCGGCGACGAGGAGATCGACCTGACGTTCCGGGTTCCGGCCGCCGTTGCAGAGGCGACCGTCGAGCTGGCCGCCATGCTCAACCGGGCAGACGACTACTGCCGCCAGGGCGCGCTGCTGACCCTGGCGACGCCCGACGACCTGCTGGCGTTCCGGCGCTGGTACCTGGGGGAGTTCCGCGCGCAGATCAACGGGGCGCCGCCGACCCCGTGGCAGTGACTTCCGGCGCCTCGCGCGGTGCGGGACCGAGGAAGCGCTCGAGGTTCTGCAGCCGACGGTAGCCGAGCAGCCGCCCGAGCGAGACGGCGACCGTCTCACGCACGAGCTGCCGGGCCTTCGCCCGCTCGCTGTAGACGCCGGTCCCGGTCGGCGACACGTACGCGGTGAGGCCGACCTCCTCGGCGATGGCTCCGATGCGGTAGGAGTGCCACGGGTCCGAGACGAGCAGCACCTCCTCGATGTCCTCCTCCCGCAGGAATCGGGCGGCGGCGGCGAGGGACTCCCAGGAGCTCCGGCCACCGGTTTCCAACCGCAGGGCCTCCCGGGGGACGCCGCGACGCTGGAGGTAGAGGTCGGCCGCGTTCGCCTCGCGCACCCGGTCGCCGGGGCGGCGGCCGCCGGTGACCACGACGACCGGCGCGAGCCCGTCGGCGTAGAGGCGCAGCGCGTGGTCGAGTCGCGACTGCAGCACCGGGGAGGGCCGCCCGTCGTACTGGGCCGCGCCGAGAACGACGATCGCCTGCGCGGACTGCGCCTCGTCGCGGCTCGCCGCCCGCCACACCTGCACGAACGTCACGCCGACGTAGAGCACGAGCAGCACCGCGACCGACGCGGCGGCCCGCGCCGCCCATCGCAGTCCACGTCGCACCCGACCCTCCGTCGACGCCGCCGAGGCCCGACCTTACTCTCGGCCGGGCCATGCCGGCGTCCGGCGACACCTGCCGGTCGCGCCGCGCCCCCGGGGCCGGGCGCCGGGCTCCGGGAGACAGCGCCGCGGGTAGCATCGGCCGTTCTCTCGCGCCGCCCAGGAGCCGTTCAGTTGCCCACGCGCATCCGCATCCCGCTCACCCCGCCCCAGTCCGTGGTGGACACGTCTGCGGAGTTGTACTGCACCGAGCGCGACGGCGGCGGGCCGGGCCTCGTGCTCGCGCACGGCGCGGGAGGGAGCCTGCACAGCCCGCTGCTGCGCGCCGTCGCCGGTGGGCTCGCGGACGCCGGCCACCCGGTGGTCACGTTCAACTTCCCCGCCGCCGAGGCGGGCCGCCGGGCCGATCCGGCCCCGCGGCTGCTGGCGGTCTGGTCCGACGTGCTCGCCGCGGCGCCTGACCTGATCCCCGGGCGGCCGATCGTCGCCGGCGGCCGGTCGATGGGCGGGCGGATGGCCAGCATGCTCCTG
>JACCXR010000155.1 GCA_013696915.1 Euzebyaceae bacterium | reverse complement strand
TTCGATCTGGTGGCTGCGGTCGCCTCGATCCATCATCTGCCGCTCGAGCCGGCGCTCGGCAGGCTCGCGACCCTTGTCCGACCGGGCGGCTCGCTTGCCATTGTGGGCCCAGCTCAGCGCATACCGAAAGAGCAGCCTGCGCTCGATGCGGGCACCGGGCAGCATCGCGCCGGCGGCGGTGCGGATCTCGCCGAGGGAACTGGCGTCCGCCTAGGTCGCCAGCCGGCGGTCCAAGGCGCCCGTGAGCGCACTCAGGACCAGGCCGGCCAGGACCCCGAGGGCCACCCCGCAGCAGTTGGGACACGGGCGGCCCGCGAAGCGGTCGGCCCAGCTGATGGCGTCGTAGGGGTTCTGGGTGGCCTGCCACGGCGGCACCGACCACCCGCACAGGCTGCAGCGGCTGTCGCGCACGACGAGGAATCGTCCAAGCGGCGGCATGTGTCCCCTCCCTGCGAGGCCGCCGCGACGCGGTCTGCGCCCTCGGCGCGACCCCTTCCGCAGCCATGATCGGCGACGCGGGCATCAGATGAAGGGAACCGGCCCCGCCGGCCGCGAGAACCAGCCCCGGTGGCCACCCGGGCCCGCGGGAGGCGACGCGGTCAGCCGAGGCGCGGCCGCAGCTCGTCTTCCCAGAAGCGGAAGAAGCCCTCGTGGTCGTCTCCGACCTGCACGACACAGACCTCTCCGAAGCCGGCATCGACGAACTCCTTGATCGCCGCGACGTGCACCTCGGGGTCGGGTCCGCAGGCGACGAGCTCGGTGATGTCCTCCTCGCGGACCGTGCTGGTCGCGGCCTCGAAGTTCACCGGGTTCGGCAGCTCCGACATCACCTTCCACCCGCTGACGCCGAACTTGAAGCGCATGGCGTGCTGGCGCGCCTTCGCCTCGTCGGTGTCGTAGCTCAGCGCCACCTGCCCGAGCGTCCGCTTGCCGGCCCCGCCGTCGCGCGCGAAAGCCGAGATCAGCTCCGCGTCCGGTTCGGTCGCCACGAGGCCGTCGCTGGCGGTGGCGGCCAGCGACATCGCCTCCGGGCCGCTCCCGGCGATCAGCACCTCGGGCGGCTGGTCGGGCAGCGTGTACAGGCGGGCGTCCTCGACGGTGATGTGCTTGCCCCGGTAGGTCACCCACCCGCCCTGCCACAGCTCCCGCATCGCCTCGACGGCCTCCGCCAGCCTCTCCTGGCGGATGTCGACCGGTGGCCAGCCCCGGCCGACGACGTGCTCGTTGAGGTTCTCGCCCGCGCCGACGGCCAGGGTGAACCGACCGCCGCTCAGCACCGCGACCGTCGCGGCGGCCTGCGCGATGATCGCCGGGTGGTAGCGGATGGTCGGACAGGTGACCAGCGTGGCTAGACGGATCCGCTCGGTCCGGGCTGCGACCGCGCCGAGCACGGTCCAGGCGAACGGGCTGTCGGTGTGGCTGTCGAGCCATGGATGGAAGTGGTCGGAGATGACCGCTGAGTCGAAACCGGCCGCCTCGGCCGCCTCGGCCTGGGCCACGAGTTCCCGTGGCCCGTTGAGCTCGCTGAACAGGGTGTAGCCGAACGTCGTCATGTCGCCTCTTTCTGATCAGATGTCGCTCGGCTACCCGGGCCCTGCAGCTGGGAAACGGCGACCGACCGGCCCCTTCGGGAGCCGCCGTGACGGCGAGCCGGCGGCGGAGCGCGGCGGGGGAATTCGCGGCACGGCGGACCACCCCGCCACGGGACATCGCTCGCCGGGCAGACGCGGGCCGCTCGCGTCAGGCGCGCAGCGCCGCGGGGCGGCCCAGCAGGAAGCCCTGAGCGAGCTCCACGCCCAGGTCCACGAGGGTCTGGAGCTCCTCGGGGGTCTCCACACCCTCGGCGATCATGCGGCAGTCCGTGCTCGACGTGAAGTGCTCCAGGCCCGCCACCAGCGCCTGGCGGGCGGGGTCCGTGTCGATCCCGTGGACCCAGCCGCGGTCGAGCTTCACGAACTCCGGCCGCAGCGACAGGACGTGGTTGAGGCAGGCGTAGCCGGTGCCCGCGTCGTCGACGGACAGGCCGACGTCAGGACCCAGACGCTCGAACGCCGCCCGGATGGCCGGGTAGTCGTCGATCGGGTCGTGCTCGGTCAGTTCGATGACGAGTGGACGGGGACTTGACCCCGCGAGCGCCACGAGGCGCTCGGAGTCCATCAGGAACGGCGGCGAGACGTTCACCGACAGCCAGCTGCCCGGCGGCAGGGCGGCGGCCGCCGCCACGGCCGCTGCCATGGTCGCCGCCTCGATGTCGGAACCCATGCCGAGCTGTGCCGCCTCGGCGAACCGCGGCTCGGGCGGCGCGCCGTCCGCGAAGCGGGTCAGCACCTCGTAGCCGACGATGTCGCGGGTCGGCACCTCGCAGATCGGCTGGAACACCGGGGTGAACGCCTGGCCGCCGAGGATCCACTGGAGCTCGGCGCGGAGGGACTCGGTGACTCCCCGCTGCTCCAGCGCGGGGGCCAGCAGGGCGCCGGCCACCGCCGCGAAGTCGATCGCCGCGGACAGGGTCTGCGACCCGAGGTCGACGCCGTCATCGCCCGCGGCCTGCTCCGCGCCGATGACGAGGATGCCGAGCAGGGCGCCGCCGCTGCGGAGCGGGGCGAAGGCGGCGACGGGGCTGGCGGCGTCGGCGAGCGGGATGCCGAGGGCACCGGGCGGCTGCTCGGAGCGCTCCTCGGTCCATGGCCCCGAGCTTCCGCGCCGGCGGAGCGTCCGCGACAGCGAGCGGCCCAGCGGTCGGCCGATCGCCACCGGGGGCGAGCCCGCCGCCTCGGGCGACGGCGATCGGGCCAGCAGGACGCCGGTCCCGTCCTCCGCGAAGAAGACCAGGGCCGCGCTGCTGATGCGCGGCGAGCTCGTCACCTCGCGGCAGATGACCGCAGCGGTCAGTTCGGGCGTCGCCTCGACCCGGAGGCGGCACAGCGACCCGGTGATCGCGGCCCGCTCCCCCAGCTGCTCCTCCACGACCCGCGTCCACGCGGCCTGGCCGCGCAGCTGCGCCCTGACGCGCGCGATGAGCTCGCCGGGGTCGACCGGCTTCACGAGGTAGTCGCTCGCCCCGGCGTCGAGACCGGCGACGCGGTTCACCATCTCGGCGTGTCCTGTGACGAGGATCACGGGCAGCGTCTGCGTTCGCGGGTCGGCGCGCACGCGCCGCAGGACATCGATGCCGCTCATGACCGGCATGGTGTCGTCCAGCAGCACCGCGGCCACGCGGTGCCGCCGCAGCACCTCGAGCGCCTCGCGGCCGTCGCCGGCCGGAATGCAGGCGAAGCCCGCCCTGCGCAGGACATCCTCGTGCATGCTGCGGACCACGGCGTCGTCGTCGACGACGAGGACGGTCTCGGCGCTGCGGCCGCGCACAGGCATCTGCACTTCGTCTGGCCCTCCCAGGCGCGCCAGTCTCGTGCGTTGCGTCAATCGAATCTCACACTGTGTTATCAAGGCCGGTATACCCCGCGGCGGGGGCAGGGACAATTCGGACTTGTTCCGCGGGGAGGCGCCATGTGACGGAAAGTGTGCGGCGCGGCCTGATACGGCACGCCATCCCACCCTGTCGGGGGAGCGCCGACCGTGCGGACGAGGGAGGAACACCGGCTGGGGCATGCGACGAAGGCCTGCAAGAAAATCCACAGGGACGTGCGGTGGACGCACTGCGTGCAGCTAGCGGGGGGGCGTGCGCCGGCTTCCGAGCAGCTGTGCAATGCCCAGGACACGGGGGTCGGCGACAGCGTCGTCGAGCAGGATCGGCCTGCCGGTCCGGGGGTCGGACAGGGGCAGCCGCCAGTTCGGGTACTCGTCCGTCGTGCCCGGCATGTTCGGCTGCCGGCGGTCGCCCAGGGCGTCGCCCAGGCCGGCCGCGACCAGCAGCGAGGGCGTCCGTGCCACGAAGGCGTGGACGGCCCGGACGAAGTCCTCCTCGGTCGGCTCGTCACCGAGCACGCCCTCGTCGCGCAGCAGCTCGACGAGCTCGGCGAGCTCGGCGTCGACCCGCCGTTGCTGCGCCTCGGGAGACGTCGCGTCGCCGAGGAGGCCGAGGTCGGTCTGGACGCGCAGGGCCTCGCTCGTCCAGAAGCCGGCGGCGGTCGGCAGGTCGTGGGTGGTCACAGCGGTCAGCACGAGCTCCGGGTACTCGTCGGACCGCAGCCGCCGGTCCCTCGCGCGCGTCCGCTCGAACCAGATCACCCGGTTGCCGAGCACACGGCGCTCGGCGAGCGCGTCGCGGACGGCGTCCTCCACCGTGCCGAGGTCCTCGCCGACGACCACGGCGCCGGCGCCCCCGCCGGCGCGCGCGGCCTCGAGGGCGAGGATGCCGAGCAGGTCCTCGGCCGGGTAGCGCACGTAGGTGCCGGCCGCGGGGGAGGCGCCCTGGGGTATCCACCACAGCCGGAACAGTCCCATGATGTGGTCAATGCGGATCCCGCCGGCGTGGCGGAGCACGGAGGCGACCATCTGCCGGAACGGGGCGTAGCCGGAGGCGGCCAGGCGGTTGGGAAGCAGCGGCGGCAGGCGCCAGTCCTGGCCCTGCTGGTTGAACTCGTCCGGCGGCGCGCCGACGGTCACGTCGGTGGCCAGGTCGTCCTGCAGCGCCCAGGCGTCGGCGCCGCCGGGGTTCACCCCGACCGCGAGGTCGTGGACGATGCCCAGCGCCATGCCGGCCTCGACGGCGCTCGACTGCGCCTCGGCGAGCTGGGTGTCGCACAGCCATTGGAGCCAGATGTGGAACTCCACCCGGTCGGCGAGGTCGCCGCGCGCCACGGCCACCGCCGCCCCCGCCGGGTGGCGGAGCTCTGCCGGCCACCCGCGCCAGCTGCCGCCGTGCCGCTCGGCGAGCACGCAGTAGGTGGCGAAGTCGACGAGGCCGTGCCCCTCGGCGTCCCGGTAGGCGGCGAACGCGGCGGCGCGCCCTGGGACGAGCGGCGCGGCGCTGAGCAGGGCGAGGGCGGCCATCTTGGCCTGGAACACCCGGTCTCGGTCGATGCGGTCGGTGTCGTTCAGCGCCCGGCACCCGGCCGCCATCGCCGCGACGCGCTCGCGGTCGGCGGCCGGGAGAGCGGCGAGTTCCGGCACGTCGGTGACCCGCAGGTAGAGCGGGTTCGCGAAGCGCCGGCTCGACGGGAAGTACGGCGACGGCTCCTGCGGCAGCAACGGCGCCGCGGCGTGGAGCGGGTTCACCAGCAGGAAGTCGGCCCCCAAGCGTCCACCCCACCGCCCGAGGCTGGCCAGATCGCCGAGGTCACCGATCCCCCAGCTCGCCCGCGACCGGGTCGCGTAGAGCTGCACCATCCACCCCCAGCCGCGCCGCTCCGGCAGCGGGCACCGCGGCGGGGCGACGACGAGGAGCGCCTCGGCCTCCCGGCCGTCGGCGCCCGCCAGCAGGCGGTGGTAGCCGGCCGGGAGATCCGAGGGCAGCGGCAGCGACATCCGCCCGACCTCCGCACCGTCGACCCGCCGGACCTCCTCGACGCCAGCCGGCGGGCTCAGCGTGCGGACGGTGCCATCCTCGAGGACGATCCGCGCGGTCACCGGGGCGCCCGCGCCCGCGTGCGCGGCGACGGTCCGCCGGGCCCCGACGCTCGTGACCACCGTCGGCGGCAGCAGGGACCGCCACGCCCGGGTGGCGGCCTCCGCGAGGGCGGCGCCGGCCTCGGCCTCGTCGCCGGCGTGGACGCCCATGGCCGCGAGGGCGGACCGGACGCCGGTCTCGGTGACGGCGACCGGCTCGTGCCTGTAGTCCTCGTAGACGCACGCGACACCGTACGCCTCGGCCAGCGCCGCGAGCGCGCCCTCGACCCGGTGGTCGTCCATGCCAGTGCGCTCCACCCGTACATGCCACGAGGCGGTCCCGGGCGGGACCGCCTCGCGAGCCTCCGGCGTGCGGGTCAGCCGGCCTTGGTCTTGGCGAACACGACGGCGACCTCGTCGATGAGGTCGAGCAGCTTCTGGGCGACCGCCGGGTCGACGGTGTGCTTGGCCTCGCCGGCCGCCTTCGTCGCCCGCCAGAACAGGTCGTGGAGCTCGGGGAACTGCTCGAGGTGCTGCGGCTTGAAGTAGTCGGTCCACAGGACCCAGAGGTGATGCTTGGTCAGCTCCGCGCGCTGCTCCTTGATCAACAGCGCCCGGTCGCGGAAGACCTCGTCATCCGACGCGTGGTACTTCTCGATGATCTTCTGGACCGACTCGGCCTCGATGCGGGCCTGCGCGGGGTCGTAGACGCCGCAGGGCAGGTCGCAGTGGGCAGAGACGGCGGTGGGGGCGCTGACCCGGTCCATTGTGGTCAGCAGGCGGTGGACGAACATTTCGGACGCTCCTTCTCCAACTCGGGACATGCGGGCCTTCGGGCCTACTCTAACCGGATGGGGTGGCGGCGAATCCGGGTGGGCCTGGCCTGCGCCGCGGCGCTGGCGTGGCTGGTCGCGCGGCGCTTCGGCCGCGTCGCGGTGACCGGCTCGAGCATGGCGCCTGCCCTGCTGCCGGGCGACCGGCTGCTGCTGGTCCGTACCCGGCGCCTGCGCCCGGGCGACCTCGCCGTGGTGCGCGACCCCCGGCAGC
>JACCXR010000247.1 GCA_013696915.1 Euzebyaceae bacterium | reverse complement strand
CGCCCACGGCGGCCGCTTCTGCCACAACGTCGATGACGCCGAGGCGAGTGACAAGCCCAACGGCGGGTCCCGTAGGCGGGAAGTGGCGGGGTTCCAGCCAGCGGCCATCGATCCGAGCCTCAACGATCCCGCCTGGCCTTCATTCAGCAGCCAGCGGGGATGCAGAAGGTTGAGGGCGTCACGGGACGTTGCAGGTTCTCCGTCGACCGCCGCGGTACGAGGTCGATGTCGTAGCTGGGGTGCTGGACGCCGTGCAGACGTGCAGCCTGCCCGCCGATGAGAAGGTAGTCGACCCGATACGCGGCGAGGGTCTGGACCAGAGCTTCAAGCTCGCCGTCGCTGACCGGCTCGCGCATGGGGCGGTCAGGCCCGCTTATGGGCTCGGCTGAACCAGCCCCCCCGGACCACCTCGGCGTTGTAGCGGTCGATCCGGTCCCAGTACTCGCGCTGACTTTCGTCGTGGGGGCTGCCGTCCCGTTCGTCGGGGAAAAGCCGGGCGTCATGGGTGTGGCCCTCCTCCCAACCCGGCGGCTTCGGGGGCAGCGTGGCCTCGTGCAGGCGCCGGAAGTCGGCGAGATCGATCGGCTCGGCTCCCTCTTCCCAGCGCGTCAGCTGGTCGATGGCCGCACCGGTGCGGTCGGCCAGGTGCCCGCGCGTCATTCCGGCCCGTTCGCGGGAGCGGCGGAGCGCCTCACCGAGCGTTGGGGCCTCGGCGGGACGTGGACGTTCCTTCGATACCGGCATGACGCAAGGGTACTTCGTTCCCACGGGCCACCCGTTCCCGCCGGTGTCGACGTCACGGTCACGCGCGTGCAACTCGATCACCGGGCCGGACCCGCGGACGAAGACATTGCGGACGATCAGCCTGCGCCGAGACCATCTGGAAGGCGCCGGGATCAGCCGCCCCCCGCAGCGATGCCCGCGGCCTGAGCCGCTGCCCGTCCGACCTCGGGGCTGAGGACGTCGCCGCTGCCGAGCAGCGTGAGCGCCTGAATGGAGTCGCGGTGTGCCTGGAGCCACGCGCCGGCCTCTGGGCTGGCGTCCAGGAGCCGACCGTCGGTGAGCAGCAGCAGCGCTCCCGCGGTCGCCGCGGCCGGCCCCGCTGCCAGCGAGTCCGGCCAGTTGCTCCCGGTGGCGAGCCACACCGTGGCCGCGGACGTGCCTGCCGCAAGCGCGGCGTCGGCGACGGCCGCCGAGGTCGCGTACCGGTTGGCGCCGGCGACGCGCGTGACGCTGACGCCGAGTTCCGCCACCTCGTCGACGACCGTCTGGGCGACCGAGGCGGCTCCGCCGACCACGGTGACCCGGTCGATGCCGCCGTCGCGGAGTGCTCGGGCCGTCTCGGGCGGCAGCCGGTCGCGCTCGACGAGGAGGACCGGCCGCCGGGTCGCCGCCGCGAGGGCCGACACCGCTACCGCGTCGGGCCAGCCGCGCGCCGGGTCCGCGTGCGCCCCCTCCACGAGGAAGGCGTCGCCGTTCCGCGGCAACTCACCGGAGACCAGCCGCGCGGTGTCGTACCGGTTCGCTCCCGCGACCCGGCGGACCGTGGCGACGCCCCGGGCGCGCACGGCGTCGGCCACCCGGGGGCCGAGCGCCGACTCGTCGCCGAGCAGGATGACGCTCGACGGTGCCAGACGATCGATCTCGGCCGCCACGGCCGGGTGCAGCGCGTCCCCCGGGGTGAGCAGCAGGGGTGCGCCGGCCCGGGCGGCGAGCGGCGCCCCCGCGAGCGCGTCCGGATAGGCGTCTGCGCGGGCGAGCACGACCGCCGTCGCGGTCTCGAAGGCGGCTCTGGAGATCTCCGCAGCCGTCTCCACGCGGGTCGGGCCGCCCAGGCGGTCGAACGGGTCGGCGGCGCCCTCGGCCGGCAGCCAGGCGGGCATGAGCACCCGGAAGGTGTAGTCGGCGTCGCTCGTGGAGGACATGACCGGGAGCTCGGTGAACCCCGTGCCGTCGGCGGCGACGACGGCGAAGTACCAGACGATGCAGTGGCAGCCCGAATCGTCGACGGACATGCCGATCGCCAGCAGCTGCCCGTCCGGCGACCAGGTCGCGGTCGTGGGCGCGGCAAGAGTGCTTTCGGCGACCAGCCGAGGAGCGCCGTCGCCGTCCGCTTGGGCGACGTAGACGCCACTGCCCGCGGTGTAGGCGATCGAGCGGCCGTCGGGGGACCATTGCGGGTTCTGCGCCCCCGGTCCGCTGGCGATGGTGCGTCGAGCGCCGCCGTCGCGCGGCACCGCATAGACGTCGCCGTCGGCGTACACCAACTCCCGCCCGTCGGGCGACCAGGCGACGGCGTCCCCGGCGCTCTCGTCGACGAGGACCCGCTCGTCGCCTCCCGGGGTGGTCAGGCGGATCGAGGGCTGCGCGGTGTACGCGTCGCGGACGAAGGCGATCTCGTCCCCCGCCGGCGACCAGACCGGCCGCCGGTCTGCAGAACCTGACGGCGGAGCCGTCACGGCGCGCGGCACGCCGTCGGCGACGTCGACCACCATGATGCGTCCGGCCAGGCCGCCGTCGGGCGACTCGACGTACGCTAGCTGCCCGCCGTCCGGCGACCACGCGGGGCCGGTGATCCGCGGCCCGCCCGCTCCGCCGGCGAGCGCCCGCTCGTCAGCCCCGTCGCGGTCGACGAGGAAGAGCGTCTCCGAGCGGGTGAACGCAACCGTCGTGCCGTCCGGCGAGACGGCCGGCTCCTGTCCCGCCTCGGCGAGCAGCCGGACGTCCGTCCCCTCCGGGGTCATCGACACGACGCCGCCGTACTCCAGGATCAGTCGGAGGCCGGCCGTGTCCGCGGCGGCAGCGGGCGCGACGGTGAGCGCTGTCGCGGCC
>JACCXR010000239.1 GCA_013696915.1 Euzebyaceae bacterium | reverse complement strand
CCGCTACGCCGAGTTCGCCAGCCTGGAGTTCGCCCGCCCCGACGACGGGATCCTCGAGATCGTCATGTCGACCCCCGGCAAGCTCAACGCCGCCGGCCACGACATGCACCGCGACCTCGCGAACGTCTGGCTCGAGGTCGACCGCGACCCCGACACCCGCGTCGTCGTCGTCCGGGGCGCCGGCAGGGCGTTCTCGGCCGGCGGGGACCTCGACCTCGTGCAGGACATGGCTGCCGACTTCGCCGTCCGCACCCGGGTCCTCAAGGAGGCGCGGGACCTGGTCTACAACGTCGTGAACTGCTCCAAGCCCGTGGTCTCGGCGATGCACGGCGCCGCCGTCGGTGCCGGCCTGGTCGTCGGGCTGCTCGCCGACGTGTCGATCGCCGCGAAGTCCGCGCGGATCATCGACGGGCACACGAAGCTCGGCGTCGCCGCCGGCGACCACAGCGTCATCATCTGGCCGCTGCTGTGCGGCATGGCGAAGGCGAAGTACCACCTGCTCACGTGCGAGCCCCTGTCGGGCGAGGAGGCCGAGCGCATCGGCCTCGTCGCCCTCTGCGTCGACGACGAGGACCTGCTCGACACCGCGTACGGCGTCGCGCGGCGCCTGGCCGCGGGGTCGCAGACCGCGATCCGGTGGACCAAGCTCGCGCTGAACAACTGGTTGCGCGCCGCAGGACCGGCCTTCGACGCCTCGCTCGCGCTGGAGTTCATGGGCTTCGCCGGCCCGGACGTCGGTGAGGGCGTCGCCGCGATCCGCGAGAAGCGCCCGCCCCGCTTCGCCGACCCGGACTAGGGTAGAGCCCGAGACATCCGCCGAGCCCGGGAGCACACGGTGACCGACGTCCAGCAGCAGCAGCAGCAGGTGATCACGGACGGCATGCCGAGCCAGCTGCCGGACGTCGATCCGGCCGAGACCCAGGAGTGGGTCGACTCCCTCGACGCGGTCGTCGAGCGCGAGGGCCGCGCGCGGGCCCGGTTCCTCATGCTGAAGGTCCTCGAGCGCGCCCGGGCGCTGCAGATCGGCGTCCCGGCGCTGCGCTCGACCGACTACATCAACACGATCCCGCCGGACCGGGAACCGGCCTTCCCCGGCGACGAGCACGTCGAGCGGCGCATCCGGGCGTACATCCGCTGGAACGCGGCGGTCATGGTGACGCGGGCGAACCGCAAGGAGATCGGCGTCGGCGGGCACATCGCGACGTACGCGTCCTCGGCGAGCCTCTACGAGGTCGGCTTCAACCACTTCTTCCGCGGCAAGGACGAGGGCTCCTCAGGCGACCAGCTGTTCATCCAGGGCCACGGCTCGCCCGGCATCTACGCCCGCGCCTACCTTGAGGGCCGGCTGACCGAGGAGAACCTCGACGCCTTTCGGCAGGAGGGCAAGCCCGACGGCCTGCCGAGCTACCCCCACCCGCGGTTGATGCCCGACTTCTGGGAGTTCCCGACCGTGTCGATGGGCCTCGGCGCGATCAACGCGATCTACCAGGCGCGGTTCAACCGCTACCTGCTCCACCGCGGGATCAAGGACACCTCGGCCTCGAGGGTGTGGGCCTTCCTCGGCGACGGTGAGATGGACGAGCCCGAGTCGCTCGGTGCCATCGGCATCGCCGCCCGTGAGGAGCTCGACAACCTCATCTTTGTCATCAACTGCAATCTGCAACGCCTCGACGGACCCGTTCGCGGTAACGGCAAGATCATTCAGGAGCTCGAGAGCTTCTTCCGCGGCGCCGGCTGGAACGTCATCAAGGTGGTGTGGGGCCGCAAGTGGGACCGGCTGCTCGCGCTCGACCGCGACGGCGAGCTCGTCGAGAAGATGAACTCCACGCCCGACGGGCAGTTCCAGACCTACAGCGTCAGCGACGCCGCCTACATCAAAGAGCACTTCTTCGACAGCCCCGAGCTGCGGCGGATCCTCGACGAGTCCGGCCTGACCGACGCCGACCTGCCGGTGCTCGACCGCGGCGGCCACGACTACCGAAAGGTCTACGCGGCGTACAAGGCCGCCGTCGAGCACACCGGCCAGCCCACCGTGATCCTCGCCCAGACGATCAAGGGGTGGACGCTGGGGCCCGACTTCGAGGCCCGCAACGCGACCCACCAAATGAAGAAGCTGACGACGAAGGCGCTGAAGACGTTCCGCGACCGGCTCTACCTCGACATCTCCGACGCCCAGCTCGAAGGCGACCTGCCGCCCTACTTCCACCCCGGCGCCGACAGCGACGAGATGCAGTACATGATGGACCGGCGGTCAGAGCTCGGCGGGGGGGTCCCGCGGCGGGTCGTGCGCGCCCAGCCGCTCGAGCTGCCCGGCAAGGACCTCTACGACGAGCTGAAGAAGGGCTCGGGCAAGCACGAGGTCGCCACCACGATGGCCTTCGTGCGCCTGCTGAAGGACCTGTTCAAGTCGAAGGGGCTCGGCGAGCGCATCGTGCCGATCATCCCGGACGAGGCGCGCACCTTCGGCATGGACTCGCTGTTCCCGACCGAGAAGATCTACTCGCCGCATGGGCAGAACTACGAGGCCGTGGACCGGGAGATGCTGCTGTCCTACAAGGAGTCGAAGACCGGCCAGATCCTGCACGAGGGGATCACCGAGGCCGGCTCGATGGGCTCGTTCGCCGCGGCCGGGACGAGCTACTCGACGCACGGCGAGCACATGATCCCCGTCTACGTCTTCTACTCGATGTTCGGGTTCCAGCGGACGGGCGACTCGATCTGGTCGGCCGCCGACCAGCGGGCGCGCGGGTTCCTGATGGGCGCCACGGCCGGGCGTACGACCCTGAACGGCGAGGGCCTGCAGCACGAGGACGGGCACTCGATCCTGATCGCCGCGACGAACCCGGCGGTGGTGACCTACGACCCCTCGTTCGCCTACGAGATCGCCGTGATCGTCGAGGACGGCATCCGGCGCATGTACGGCGAGGAGTCCGAGTCGCCGGACGTCATGTACTACCTGACCGTCTACAACGAGCCGGTCGTGCAGCCGGCGATGCCCGACGACCTCGACGAGGCGCTCGTGCTCAAGGGCCTCTACCGCTACCGGGCCGCGGAGCAGGATCGCTCCCACACCGCGCAGATCCTTGCGAGCGGCAGCGCCATGCCGCTCGCCCTGCAGGCGCAGCGGCTGCTCGCCGAGGACTGGGACGTCGCCGCCGACGTCTGGAGCGCGCCCGGCTGGGTCGAGCTGCAACGGGAGGCGCTGGAGTGCGAGCGCTGGAACCGTGATCACCCGACCGAGGAGCCCAGGACGCCGTACGTCACCGGGGCGCTCGGCGACGCCGACGGTCCCGTCGTCGCGGTGAGCGACTGGATGAAGGCCGTCCCCAACCTGATCGCGCGCTGGGTGCCGGGGCGGTACGGCGTGCTCGGCACGGACGGGTTCGGGCGTTCCGACACCCGTCCCGCGCTGCGGCGCCATTTCCGGATCGACGCCGAGAGCATCGCGGTCGCCGTCCTCTACGAGCTCGCCCTGGCGGGCGATGTGAAGCGCGAGATCGTCGCCGAGGCGATCCAGCGCTACGGCATCGACCCGGAGGCCACGACCGACCTGCCCTGATCCGGCCGCGTCCACCTGTACGATCGGTGTGGTGACCGGGGGTCGGCCACGGCGTACCCTGCGTGTGCATGCCGCGGCGGCGTGCCCGAAACGGTGAGAAAGGGATGGAATGTCGGGGGGCGTCGCCGAGCTCGGCTCGGCGTGGCAGCCGGTCCTCAGCGGCGGCGGCGCCATCCGCCGTGCCGCGTGGGTGGCCCGCGGGACGGCGTGGAGCCTCGCGGGGATCCTCCTCGGCCTCATGCTGGCCGTGACCTGGGCCGCCACCGAGACATCCGAGTTCGCTGCGGTGTACGAGGGCCGGATCCTCCCCGGTGCGGTGATCGGCGGCGTCGACGTGGGCGGAGCGACGCCCGCCGACGCGGTCGCAGCCGTGGAGGCGTCGGTGGTCACGCAGCTCGACCGGCGCATCGAGCTCGTCCACGCCAGCCGGCGGTGGGCGACGTCGCCGCGGGAGCTGGGGGCGACCAGCGACGCCACGGCCGCCGTCGCGGCGGCGATGGCGGCGACGCACGTCGCGACCTGGACCGACCTCGCGCGGATGCGCTTCACCGGCGCGACCCTGGACTTCGAGCGTGACGTCACGGTCGTCCAGGACGGGGCCGGGGCGCGGCGGATGGTCGCGGGGCTGGCCGCGGAGCTGGACCGGCCGGCGAGCGACGCGGCGATGGACCACTCGAGCGGGTGGGTCACGTTCACGCCCGATCAGCAGGGGGTCGCGGTCGCCGTGGACGCGACCGGGGACGACCTCGTCGCGGCGCTGTCGGACGGGCGCGAGGAGGTCGCGGTCCGGCTGCTGCCGTTCGCGCCGGCGGTGACGATGGCCGAGTTCGACCAGGTCCTGCTGCTGCGCCAGCAGGAGCACAAGCTCTACCTGTACCGCGACGGGGAGATCACCCACGAGTGGCTGGTCGCGACCGGGACCGGCAGCTACCCCACACCGACCGGCGAGTTCGAGGTGGAGCTCAAGCGCTACCTCCCGACCTGGGTCAACCCGGACCCCCAGGGCTGGGGCGCCGACCTGCCGGCCAGCATCGGCCCCGGGGCGGGCAACCCGCTCGGGCTGCGCGCGCTGAACTGGTCGGGCGGCGGGGCGATCCGCTTCCACGGCACCCAGGCCATCGGCTCGCTCGGCCAGTCCGCCTCCCACGGCTGCGTGCGCATGGCCAACGCCGACGTCATCGAGCTCTACGACCTCGTCGACGTCGGCGCGAGGATCATCTCGATCGACGCCTGACCGCCCGCCGCTGGACCCGGTCCAGGCGGCGCGAGTTCCGGGACGGGCTCTACGGAAGCGGTCCGCTGGCCGAGGCCGCCGCGCGCCGTCGGCGTGCCTCAGACGCGTCGCCGGCAACCTGCTATCGTTACATGTAACGTCGGACGAACAAGGGGGAGGGTCGTCATGGCCGACACGGGTTCTCGCGCGAGGGTCCGCGAACATCGAGCACGGCTACGAGCACAAGGCCTTCGCCCCCTCCAGATCTGGGTACCCGACGTCCGTGCCCCAGGGTTCGCCGAGGAAGCGCACCGCCAGTCCCGCACCGTCGCCGCGAGCGCCGACGCCGCCGACGACCAGGCGTTCATCGACGCGGTCTCTGCCTGGCCGGGCGAGTGAGACGAGCGGAGATCTGGACCGTGTCCGGCGGTCCGGACTACGCCGGCAAGCCGCGACCCGCTGTGATCCTCCAAGACGATCGCTTCGATACCGACTCCGTCACGATCTGTCCGTTCACCACCGACCCGACCGAAGCGCCGCTGTTCCGGTTGGACATCGAGTCGACCGCGGGCAACGGCCTGCGGAAGGCCTGCCGGCTTATGGTCGACAAGATCACCACGGTCTCCCGAACCAAGCTCGGGACCAGGATCGGCGTCCTCGACGGGCCGGACGTGGTGCGTCTCGATCGCGCGGTCGTCGTTTTCCTCGGCATCGCCGCAACGTCGTGACCCGTCGATCGATCCACTCGGGTAGGTGGGAGACCCCGTGCGGTGTCGTCACGGCGGTGCCGCCGACCCCCGGCGCTGCGAGGTCGTGGGCGAGGGGCGGTGCGCAGGGCCGTGACGTGCTCGAGGTCGGGCCTCGCGCCGAGGCGCGCGAAGTCCGCCTCGGCGGCGTGAGGATCCAACGCGGAACGGTGGATTCCGCCGCCGACCTGCTCGAATTTGTGGTCGAGGGCAGTCACCATGGGTACGGCCCCAAGGCGGGGATCTTGACTCGGTAGGCACCTTGCGCCGCAGTTCGTGGACAAGGCCATGGGTGCTGGTCTGTCGGGCTCATCGGCGCCCCCAGTCTGATACGCTGACGAACGCCAGTTCGATCAGGCGGCTCCTTCCCACGCCGTGGCGGTCGGGAGCGCCGCATGTTCGCCCACCTCGCAGCCCGCACCTGCTACTCGCTGCGGGACGGGGTCATCCGGCCCCGCGAGCTCGCCGTGGCCACGTGGGAGCGCGGGATGGACGCGGTCGGCGTCGCCGACCGGGGCGGGCTCTACGGGGCGGTACGGCTGGCCGAGGCCTGCAAGGTCGTCGGCATCCGCCCGATCTTCGCCGCCGACCTCGCCCTCGAGCCCACCAGGACCCGTCCCGGCTGGGCGACCACCCGCCCCGGCCGGTCCAGAGCCAGAGCGCCCCGTAGGGAAGGTGGCCGGGCCAGAGCGGATGAGGGCGGTCCGCGAGCGGAGGGACGCCCACGAGCGGAGGGGCACACGCGAGCGGAGGGGGATCCACGAGCGGAGGGGGGTCACCCGCGTCCCGACGGGGCTGAAAGGCCGTTCCCGCCCCTGAGGGGCGCGGGTGGCCCCCCGTGGCCCCGGAGCAGTGGCAGTTCCTCCCCCGTTCCCACCCGTGCCGCCCGCCAGGCCGCCCCCCAGGGACCGGGGAGCGGACCGGCGTGGCTCGAGGACGACGCCGCCAGGGTCGTGCTGATCGCCCGAACGCAGGACGGGTACGCCAACTTGTGCAGGACGGTCTCCGACCACCACCTCGAGTCCGAGCGCTCCGACCCGCACGTCACCTGGGAGCAGCTCTGCCGACGGGTGGGCGGTCGGGTCGATCCCGGCGTGTTCGTGCTCCTCGCCGACGACTCGCCGGTCGCGCGGCTGCTCGACGCCGGCCGGCCCGGCGCCGCGGAGGGCGAGGCGCGCCGGTGGATGGACCTCGTCGGGCCGGCCTCGGTGCTGGTGGGGGTCACCCACCACTTCGCGCCGGGCGACGACGACCGCGCCCGCGCCCGCTTCGGGCTGGCCGACCGGCTGGGGCTGCGGGCGGTCGCGCACCAGGCGCCCCGCTACCTGCGACCCGCCGACGCGCGTATCGCCGACGTGATGGACGCCGTCCGCCAGCAGGTGCCGCTGGACCCGCGCCACTCGGCGCGCCGCAACGCCGAGGGGTACCTGAAGACCCCCGCCGAGATGGCGCGGGTGTTCGCCGAGCGGCCCGACGCGCTCGCGAACGCCGCCGAGGTCGCGGACCGCTGCCGGGTCGACCTCGGCCTCGGCCGGCTGCGGGTGCCCGACTTCGTCGCGATGGGCGAGCAGGCCACGGCCGTGCTCCGCGCGCGCTGCGAGGCCGGCGTCCGCGAGCGCTACGACCGGCCGGGCGCCACCCACCGCGACCTGCTCGAGCGCGAGCTCGCGATGGTCGCCCGCCTCGGGCTCGCCTCCTACTTCCTCACCGTCGCCGAGATCGTCGACCGCATCCGGGAGAAGGGGATCATGGCCGCGTGCCGCGGGTCGGCCGCCGGGTCGCTGGTGACCTACGCGCTGCGGATCTCCGACGTCGACCCGATCGCGCACGACCTCGTGTTCGAGCGGTTCATGAACCCCTACCGCGACGAGCTGCCCGACATCGACATCGACGTCGAGTCCGCCCGCCGGGAGGACGTCTACCGCGACCTGCTCGACCGCTACGGCGAGGACCGCGTCGCCTGCGTCGCCATGGTCGAAACCTTCAAGGCGCGCATGGCGATCCGCGAGGTCGGCAAGGCGATCGGCCTGCCCGCGAACGAGGTCGACTACGTCGCGAAGAGCTTCCCGCACGTCCGCGCCGGCGACGTGCGCGCGGCGATGGAGCACCTGCCGGAGATGCGCGGGCTCAACCTCGACCGCGGCCAGCTCGGGCTGCTGTTCGACGTCGTCGAGCGGCTGGACGGCTTCCCGCGCCACATCGCGCTCCACCCGTGCGGGGTGCTGCTGTCCGACCGGACCCTGCGCGACCACGTCCCGGTCGAGCGCAGCGCGAACGGCTTTGCGATGGCGCAGTTCGACAAGGACGACGTCGAGGCGCTCGGGCTGTGCAAGCTCGACATCCTCGCCGTGCGGATGCTGTCGAGCATGGCGCACTGCATCGAGGAGGTGCGGCGCACCCGCGGGACCGAGATCGACTTCGAGCAGGTCGGATGGGACGACGCCGCCACCTACGAGCTGATCCGGTCGACCCGCACGCTCGGGATGTTCCAGATCGAGTCGCCGGGGCAGCGCGAGCTCGTCGGCAAGTTCCAGCCCGAGCACATCGACGACCTCGTCGTCGACATCTCGCTGTTCCGCCCCGGGCCGGTCAAGGGCGACATGGTCGGCCCGTTCCTCCAGCGCCGCCTCGGCCTGTCGAAGACCGTCATGCCCCACCCGATCCTGGAACGGGCGCTCGGCGAGACCTACGGTGTGATCGTCTACCACGAGCAGGTCATGCGCTGCGTCGCCGCGGTCACCGGCTGCGATCTGGCGACCGCCGACCTCGTCCGCCGGCGCCTGGGCGATCCCACCGAACTCGACGAGCTGCGCGCGTGGGTCCTCGCCGGCGCCCGCGCGCGCGGCGTGCCCGAGCGGACCGCCGAATCGCTGTGGCACGCGCTGGCGCAGTTCGCCTCGTTCGGGTTCTGCAAGGCCCACGCGGCCGCGTTCTCGGTCCCCACCTACCGCTCGGCGTGGCTGAAGGCCCACTACCTGCCCGAGTTCGTCGCCGGCCTGCTCACCCACGACCCGGGGATGTACCCGCGCCGGCTGCTGCTCGACGACGCCCGGCAGTTTGGCGTGGCCGTGCTGCCGCTGGACGTGAACCGCTCGGTGCGGGAGTACCGCGCGGAGCACCTCCCCGCCGACGAGGCCTGGGCGCTCCTCGGCGTCGCGGGGGAGCGGCTGCCGAAGGGGTGGACGCGCGCGGCGGACACCTCGCCCGTCCCGCCGGCGGGGCTCGACCTCGGGGTGTGTCGACTGAGTCCGCGTTTCGCCGACTCGGTCGACACAGGCCGGGGTGAGGGGACGCGGTTCGGTATCCGGCTCGGGCTGCAGGACGTCGCCGGGATCGACGACCGCATGATCGACAGCCTCCTCGCCGGCCGGCCGTTCGTCGCGGTCGAGGACCTGCGCCGGCGGGCGGCGCTGTCCCAGCCGGTCGCCGAGGCGCTCGTCCACGCCGGCGCGCTGGACGAGCTCGCCGGCGTCGGGCTGGTCCGCACGCGCCGCGACCTGCTGCTCGAGGTCAGCGAGCGGTGGTCGGGCCTGACCCGCCACAAGGTCAGGAATCCGCGCGCACCCGAGCAGCTCGGGCTGCTCGCCCCCGAGGGGCCGCCGGGACTGGCCGAGTACCGCCCCAGCGAGCGGGTCCGCGCCGAGTTGGAGGTGCTCGGCATGGACGCGTCCACCCATGTCATCCGGTTCTACGACGACCTGATCGACGCCCTGGAGGTCACCCGCGCCGTCGATCTGCTGGCCACCCGCAACGGTCAGCGGGTGCGCGTCGCCGGCGTGAAGGTCGCGACCCAGACCCCGCCGGTGCGCTCGGGACAGCGGATCATCTTCCTGTCGCTGGACGACGCGACCGGCGTCAGCGACGCGACCTTCTTCGAGTCCGTCCACGACCGCTGCGCGTGGACGGTGTTCCACACCTGGCTGCTCGTCGTCGAGGGCACCGTCCACCGCACCGGCCGGCGCGGGGTGTCGCTGAACGCCGAGTCCGTGTGGGACCTCCGCCGGCTGATGCGGGCGTGGCGCGAGGGGTGGCTCGGCGACGCGCTCGCCGAGCAGGGCCGGCCGGCGGACCAGGCTGGGGGGAACTTCGCCGACGGCGCGCCCGCGGGCATCCGC
>JACCXR010000213.1 GCA_013696915.1 Euzebyaceae bacterium | reverse complement strand
GGGAGCGGGACCGCGAAGGGCGTGACCGCCGGGCTGGAGGCGAAGGCTGTCGGCGCCGACCGCAGATCGCACCACCGACCCCACCGCTGGTCCCGGCGACCCGGCGCCGTGCCGCCGGCGCGTCCCGGACCGGTCGCCGCCGCCAACGCGATGGCAGCCGAGCGCAGGAACGAGCGACGATCCACTCCGCGAACTCCCTCCAGATGCCTCCCCGGGCCCGCTGCCCGCGAAAATCCAGCGCCGAGAAGATTACCACTCGACAGTCACCTCGCCGGAGTGTAGTTTCCCGCCGGGGTCAACTGGCCCGGTGCGGGATCCGGGACTCCCAAGTGGAAGGTGGGGACATGGGTCTGCGTAAGCTTGCCGTCATGACGATGGCCATGACGCTGTTGTGGGCAATGCTCGTTCCGGGAACGGCCGCCGCGGCCACGGTCGAGGTTGGGGTGCTCGACTTCGAGTTCGAGCCGTTCAACGTCGAGGTGGAGCCCGGCGACACGGTGAACTGGGTGTGGGACGGTCAGGCGCCGCACAACGTCATCGCCGACGACGAGTCGTTCGCTTCCGAGACCCAGACGGAGGGCGAGTTCAGCCAGACCTTCGAGGAGCCCGGGGAGATCGGCTACTTCTGCTCGATCCACGGGGCACCCGGTCAGGGCATGCACGGTACGGTCTTCGTCGGCACCGACGCGCCGGCGGCGCCGACCCGCGGCCCCAGCCAGGCGCCGACCGACCCCGGTGGCGACGACAACGTCAACGACGCCCTGTTCTGGAGCTCGGCGTTCGCCGACGACAGCGCCCCGACGGTGCTGCTGGGCCGCGACGACCTGTTCGCCGACTCGCTCGCCTCCGGGGGGGTGCAGGGGCTGCTGGACGCGCCCCTGCTGCTGAGCCCGCCGGACGAGCTCGATCCCCGGGTCGCCGCCGAGCTGGAGCGCCTGGGCGCAGAGACCGTCGTGCTCTTCGGCGGAGAGATCGCGATGTCCTCCGGAGTCGAGGACGATCTCGCCGAGGCCGGCTACGAGACCGCACGGGTCGCAGGCGAAACCCGCATCGAGACCGCGATCGAGGTGGCCCAGACCTACTTCGAGACGGCGACGGCGGCGATCGTGGCGCGGTCCACGGCGACGTCCGCCGACCCGACCCAGGAGTTCGCCGACTCGCTCGCCGCCGGCATGTTCGCGGCGGTGCAGAACGTGCCGGTGCTGCTGTCGGAGACGGACGGGCTGTCCGGGGCGACACGGGACTACCTCGAGGGCTCCGACATCGAGACGGTCACCCTCGCCGGCGGCACGGCGGCGTTGAGCCAGCAGGTCGAGGACGACTTGGTGGCCATGGAGATCGAGGTCGACCGGGCGGCCGGCCTGAACCGGTTCGGCACCGCGCTCGAGGTGACCCTGCGGGCGCTGCCGGAGGGTCCGATCTTCGAGGACGCGCCGATCATCGTCACCGAGGGGCAGGCCGAGGACGCCTGGGCAGCCGGCTTCGCCGCGGCGTCGCAGGAGACCGGGCTGGTGCTGTCGAACTTCGCCGGCCTGCCGCCGGAGACCGTCAACCTGCTGTACCTGGCCACCGGGTCCGGCCCGACGCTGTGCAGCGTCAACGTGGTGCCGGACGCCTGCGACGACGCCGGCGTCGTCGCGACCAGGGCGGAGTTCGGCGAGCCGGGACAGTTGATCGCCGCCCTCGCCGGCGACGAGGAGGTGCCCGGTCCCGGCTTCGACACGACCGGGGACGCCTTGATCTCGACGACCGACGATCCGACGGTGCTGTGCTACGAGCTGTTCGAGTACGGCCTGGATGAGCCTCCGGCGGCGGCGCACATCCACGCGGGCGCCGCCGGCGTGGCGGGCCCCGTGGTGGTGCCGCTGTCGGTCGCGGTGCGCACGTTCGGGTTCTTCGCCGGCTGCACCTTCGACGTCGACCCGGAGCTCGTGGCCGACATCGTGGCGAACCCGCGCGACTACTACGTCAACGTCCACACCGCGTCGTTCCCCGACGGCGCGATCCGCGGCCAGCTGTTCCCGCCGTCGTTCTTCCGCCTGGCCGAACTGACCGGGGCGGCGGAGGTGCCCGGTCCGGGCGAGACGGAGGGCGGCGGCTTCGCGGTCGTCTTCGGTTCCGACGACCCGGCCGAGATCTGCTACTTCTACGAATTCGGGCTCCCCGAGCCGCTGGAGGCGGCGCACATCCACGAAGGCGCCCCGGACGAGGCCGGTCCCATCGTCCACCCGCTGCAGCTGCCGCGACCCGAGGGCAGCACGGGGATCACCGCCTGCGACCAGGGCGTCGACGAGGCGCTGGTCGCCGACATCCGCGACAACCCCGGCGACTACTACGTCAACCTCCACACGGCGACGTTCCCGGACGGCGCGATCCGCGGCCAGCTGTTCGACCCGACGGCCGGACCGCCCGCGAAGGCGCGGTTCGACCGGCGCGCCACCGGCTGGTAGCGCCCGCTGGTTGTCAGGAGGTCGTTCCGGGTGCCGCTCGTGGCGGCGCCCGAGGCGGTCCCCTCACCGCGACGACCCCGCGCTCCCAGGCGGCGGTGGCGGTCGGCTCCTTCGTTCGAAGGGTAGACGCGGATACTCGCGCCTACCCTTCAAACGTTGTGGGGGCGGCCGGGCAGCCGGCTGGCCGACCCGCAACCGGTCCGCGTCGCCGAACTCCGCGGGGTGGCGGTCGTCCGAGCCGACCCGCAGCACGGCGAGATACGACAGCGGGTCCGTGCCGACGACGTCGAAGGAGAACGTCCGGCCGTCGGTGAAAGTGGCCGAACCGGCGTCCGCCCTCGCGACGACGTGCGCGGAGGTGAGGAGGTACCCGTCGCCGGTGATCACGACCGCCGAGCCGCCGCCGGCGAGTTCGAGACCCCGGTGACCGCGACGCTGTGTGACGCGCAGGCTCGCCACCGACGGCGCCAGCCGCTCCGCGACGCTGGCGACCACGGTGGAGTAGGCGTCCAACGCCTCCCGCTCGCTCGGGAGGTCCTGCGAGAGGAGGATTCCCATGCCTCGTCCCTTTCGACATCGGGCCGGCGACCAGCGTACTTACATTATTACGAGGCTGCTTTAACCGGCACGGAGTCCGTTCACCGCCAGTCGGGTCGAGGGGGCGGGATGGGGGTGGGGGCGGCCGACGTGCAGCTGCCTCCTGCGCTCAGCGGTGAGCGACCGGGTCGAGGATCTCGTCCATGCGTGCGAACAGGCCGGCATCGACCTCGAGGTCCGCGGCGGCGACGTTGTCGTCGACGTGGCCGGGACGCGACGCCCCGACGATGACACTGGACACCGCCCGCTGGCGCAGGCACCAGGCGAGCGCGAGCT
>JACCXR010000146.1 GCA_013696915.1 Euzebyaceae bacterium | reverse complement strand
GCGAGCCCCTCGCCGACCTCGCCGTGCCGGGCGCCGTCGCCGTCGGCCCGCCGCTGCGCGCCTACGCCCTCGCCCTGCTCGCCGAGCAGACGCCGGCGCTGCTGGTCGTCACCCCGACGGAGCGGGACGCCGAGGCGCTCGCGGACGACCTGTCCGCCTTCCTGGGAGGGGACGCCGTCGCGGTCTTCCCGCCGTGGGAGACCCTCCCGCACGAGCGCCTCTCGCCCCAGGCCGCCACGGTCGGCCAGCGCCTCCGCGTCCTCGACCGGCTCCGCGCCGGCGCCCTCGCCGTGGTCGTCGCCCCGGTCCGCGCGCTGCTCCAGCCCATGGACCCCCGCCTCGGCGAGCGCGAGCCGATCCGGCTCGACGCCACCTACCCGCACGGCCTCGACGGGCTCGTCGAATCGCTCGCGGCGCTCGGCTACACCCGCACGACCCTCGTCGAGCGGCGCGGCGAGTTCGCCGTCCGGGGTGGGCTGGTCGACGTCTTCCCGTCGGCCGCCGACCACCCGGTCCGCGTGGAGTTCTGGGGCGACGACGTGGACTCGGTCCGGGCGTTCGCCGCCGCCGACCAGCGCACCCTGGAGACGCTGGACGCGGTCGCCGTCGACCCCGCCCGCGAGCTCGTGCTCGACGCCGAGACGGCCGACACCGCCCGGCTCCTCGCGAAGCGGATCCCGGCCTTGGCGGAGCAGCTCCAGCTCCTCGCCGACGGGATCGCGTTCGAGGGCATGGAGTCCCTCGTCACCGCGATCCACCCCGCGCCGGCGTTCCTGCCCGACTTCTTCCCGGACGGCGCGGGCACCGCGGTCGTCGACCCCCTGCGCGTGGCCGACCGCGCCGAGGAACTCCGCGACCAGGCGCAGGCGCTGCTGGTCGCCGGGTGGGGCAGCGAGGACGGCGGCGGCTTCCTTGCACCCGACAGCGATCAGGACGTCGTCGGGTTCGCGGAGTGGCCGACCGTGCAGCGGCGCGTCCGCGGGCCGGTGTGGCGCCTCGCCCCGTTCGGGGGGAGGGACGCGGTCGCCGTCCCCGGCCTGCCCTGGGACTCCTTCCGCGGCGACGTCGCCGCCGCTGCCGCGACAGTGCGACGCCTGGCCTCCGAGGGCGCCACCGTCGTGCTCACGACGCTCGGCCACGGCCCCGCGCTGCGCCTCGCCGAGGTCCTCCGCGACGAGGGCATCGCCGCGCCGGTCCGCGAGCGGGTGGGGCCCGCCGACGCCGGCCGGATCGTCATCGTCGAATCGCCGCTGCGGGAGGGCTTCCACAGCCTCGACCTCGACCTCGCTGTGCTCGGCGAGTGGGACCTGTTCGGCCCGCGCAGGTCCCGCGCCGCCAGGCGGCTGCCGAGCAGGCGCGCGGCCGGCGAGACTGTCCTCGACCTCGCGCCCGGCGACCCCGTCGTCCACAACGTCCACGGCGTCGGGCGCTACGTCGGCATCGTGACCCGCCAGCTCAAGGGCCCCACGACCATGGTCGGCGGGGGGCCGGCCGGCACGGTCACGCGTGACTACGTCGTCTGCGAGTACGCCGGCGGCGACCGGCTCTACGTCCCCAGCGACCAGGTCGACGCGATCGCGAAGTACGTCGGCGGCGAGCAGCCACGGGTCATGCGCCTCGGAGGTGCGGACTGGGAGCGGGCGAAGGTCAAGGTGCGCAAGGCCGTGCGGGACATCGCGGCCGAGCTCATCCGCCTCTACCAGGCCCGCATGCACGCGCCCGGCGTGTCGTTCAGCCCCGACAGCGCCTGGCAGTCGGAGCTCGAGACCGCCTTCCCGTACGTCGAGACGCCGGACCAGGTCGCGGCGATCGACGAGGTCAAGCAGGACATGGAGGCGCCGCTGCCCATGGACCGTCTAATCTGCGGCGACGTCGGGTTCGGCAAAACCGAGATCGCGGTCCGCGCCGCCGCGAAGGCCGTCTTCGACGGGAAGCAGGTCGCCGTGCTCGTGCCGACGACCCTGCTCGCGCAGCAGCACGGCGAGACGTTCTCGGAGCGCTTCTCCGGCTTCCCCGTCGCCGTCCGCGTCCTGTCGCGGTTCGCCGGCCCCGCCGAGCAGCGCGAGATCCTCGACGGGCTCGCGGCCGGGACCGTCGACCTGGTGATCGGCACCCACCGGCTCCTCGGCGCCGACGTGGGCTTCAAGGACCTGGGTCTGCTGGTCGTCGACGAGGAGCAGCGCTTCGGCGTCGGCCACAAGGAGCGGCTGAAGCAGCTCCGGACGTCCGTGGACGTGCTCACGATGACGGCGACGCCCATCCCGCGCACCATGGAGATGGCGATCACCGGCATCCGCGACATGTCGACGATCGACACGCCCCCGGAGGAGCGTCAGCCCGTCGTCACCCACGTCGGCGTGTGGGAGGAGACGCTGGCGGCGCTGGCGGTCCGCCGGGAGCTGCTCCGGGAGGGCCAGGTGTTCTGGGTCCACAACCAGGTGCGGACGATCCCCGCGGCCGCCGAGCGGGTGCGGGAGCTCGTCCCAGGGGCGCGCGTCGCCATCGCGCACGGGCAGATGCCCGAGGCCGAGCTCGAGAAGGTGATGATCGCCTTCTGGCAGCGCGAGTTCGACGTCCTCGTCTGCACGACGATCATCGAGTCCGGCCTCGACGTGCCGAACGCGAACACGCTGGTGATGGAGCGCGCCGACCTGCTCGGGCTCGCCCAGCTCTACCAGCTCCGCGGCCGCGTCGGCCGGTCCACCGAGCGCGGCTACGCCTATCTGTTCTATCCCGAGCACACCGCGATGACGGAGGAGGCGTACAGGCGGCTCGAGACCGTCTCGACGTTCACGAACCTCGGCTCGGGGCTGTCGATCGCGCTGCGGGACCTCGAGATCCGCGGGGCGGGCAACGTGCTCGGCGCCGACCAGTCCGGGCACGTGGCCGCCGTCGGCTTCGAGGCGTACGCCCGCCTGATGGCCGAAGCGGTCGAGGAGCTGCGCCGCGGCGGCAAGCCGGGCGCGCTGCTCCAGCCCGAGGCCGAGATCACCATCGACCTCCCGGTCAACGCCCACCTGCCGAAGGACTACATCGCCGACGAGGCCCTGCGGCTGGAGGCGTACCGCAAGGTTGCCGCGGTCCGCGACGCCGCCGGCATCAAGCGCGTCCGCGCCGAGCTCGAGGACCGCTACGGCGAGCTGCCCGACCCTGCGAACCGGCTGCTGTCGGTCGCCGCGCTGCGCGCCGCCACCCGGCGCTGGGGCATCACCGAGATCACGACGACGCCGCGGCGCACGGTCCGGGTCACGCCGGTGACGCTGACGGACTCGCAGGAGATCCGGCTGCAGCGCGAGGATCCGACCGCCGTGTACAACCCGACCGCGTCCGCCCTGGAGCTGGTGCTGCCGCGCGGCGGCGACCTCGTCGGCTGGGTGGCGGGGCGCCTGGCGGACGCACTCGCCGGCCCGCGCGCAGGCCGACCGGCCAAGAGCCGCCCACAGGCCGGCGGCTAGAATCGCCTCCTCATCGCTCCGACCCGAGGACCCGTCGTGCCCACACCCCGTCACGCCAAGACTCTGCGTGCGTTGATCCCGGCCCTGCTGGTGGCGCTCGTTCTGACCGCCTGCGGTGGGACCGCCGGCGACCCGACCGTCGCCGCGACCGTGAACGGGGAGGACATCCCGATCGCCACCGTGGAGGAGCGACTCGAGGTCGCGAAGGCCGACCCGCAGGTCCAGCAGAACCTCGAGGGCGACGACGGCACCGTCGAGCGCCAGATCCAGGCGCAGATCCTCAGCCAGCTGATCCGCTCGTCGCTGCTGGAGCAGGGAGCGGTCGGCCTCGACGTCACCGTCACGGACGCCGACGTCGACGCCCGGCTGCAGGAGATCATCGACTCGCCGCAGTTCGGGGGGCAGGAGGCCTTCGACGCGTTCATCGCCGAGCGGGGGCTGTCGCAGGAGGACGTGAACACCCAGATCCGCGACCTCGTGTACCAGGAAAAGGTCCAGGAAGCGCTGACCGCGGACATCGAGATCCCCCAGGACCGCATCGACGCCGCGTTCGCCGAGCAGGCCGCCGGCGGCGGGAACCCGCGCGCCCGCCACATCCTCGTCGGGACCGAGGAGGAGGCGCAGGACGTGCTGTCGCGCCTGGAGGCCGGAGAGGACTTCGGCGATCTCGCCGGGGAGCTCTCCACCGACCCGAGCGCCCAGGAGAACCGCGGCGAGCTCGGGGAGATCGCGCCCGGCCAGACCGTGCCCGAGTTCGAGGAGGCGCTGACCGCCGCGGCCGAGGGCGAGGTCGTCGGCCCCGTGCAGACGCAGTTCGGCTTCCACGTGATCGAGCGGCTCGCCGCGCCGACGCAGGAGGAGGCGGAGGAGCAGATCCGCGAGCAGCTGCGGTCCGAGGAGGAGGCCGGCGTCGTCGAGGAGTGGCTCCTGGAGCAGAACGCCGCCGCGGAGGTCACCGTGAACCCGCGGCTGGGCGCCTGGGACGCCGAGACCGGTCAGGTCACCCCGGTAGACCCGCTGGGCAACCTCCAGGAGGCCCCGACCGAGGGCGGTACCGAGGACCTCCTGCCGCCGCCCACCGAAGTCGCGAGTTAGTAGAAGCGACGCGAGCTCGCGAGCGGAGCGGTTAGTGGCTCGACTCGTCCTGATCGACACGGCCGACCAGCTGCCGGGGCTGCTGCCGCTGCACAGCTGGTCGGCGCTGATGTCCTCGGAGTTGGTGCTGTTGCGCACGGCCGACCATCCCTTCGCGGGGCACCTGGAGATCGCCGAGCTGCGCCACGAGGTCGTCCCGGAGCCGCCGGAGGGGCGGGCGCTCGGCCGGGCCGACCTGCTCGGCGGCCTGAGCCCGCACGACAAGTGGCGCGCCGAGTGGATCGTGGACCGGGCGCAGCGCGAGACCGAGGTCGCCTACCTGTTCGGCCCCGGCGACGACGAGGGCTTCACACGCACGCTCGGGATGGAGGCGGCCCGCGCGGGTGTCGAGGTCGAGGTCGTCTACTACCTCCTCGCCCCGAAGGGCACCGCGCTGCTCGGGCTGGTGGCGGTCGAGCAGCGGCTCCGCGGCCCCGGCGGCTGCCCCTGGGACCACGAGCAGACCCATGCCACGCTCGCGCCCTACGCCGTCGAGGAGGTCTACGAGCTGCTCGACGCCATCGCCGGCGGGGATCCCGACGCCATCCGCGAGGAGCTCGGCGACGTCCTGCTCCAGGTCGTCTTCCACGCCCAGGTCGCCGAGGACGAGCAGCGGTTCACGATCGACGACGTCGCGCAGGGCATCACCGACAAGCTCGTCGGCCGCCACCCCCACGTCTTCGCCGGCGCGACCGTGGAGTCGGCGGACGAGGTCGTCGCGAACTGGGAGGACCTGAAGGCGGCCGAGAAGCCGGAGCGGACCGGGCCGTTCGACGGCATCCCGGCCGCGCTGCCGGCGTTGCAGTACGCCGAGAAGCTGCAGCGCCGCGCGGCCCGGACAGGCTTCGACTGGACCGCGGACGCCGAGGCCGCCGACCGCGTCCGCGCGGAGCTCGACGAGTTCCTCGCCGCCGCGGACGGCGGCGTCCGCGAGCGCGAGCTCGGCGACCTGCTGCTCTCCGTCGTCGGCCTGGCGCGCCGCCACCAAATCGACCCCGAGATGGCCCTGCGCGGCGCCGCCCGGCGGTTCCGCGACCGCTTCTCGACGATGGGCGAGCGGGCGGACCGCGCCCTGGGGGACCTCACGCGGGAGCAGTGGCTCGCGCTGTGGGAGGCCGCCAAGGCGGCGGAGGGCACGGACGAACCGGCGTGACGGCCGGGCGACGCCCCGATCCCCGCGAGAAGGGCGCCGTCTTCGCCCTGGGACTGCTCGCCGCGGTGGCCATGCCGCCCCTGGTGCGGTTCGCGGCCGATGCCGGGCCCGCCGGCGCCGTCGTCGTGGTGTACGCCCTCGTCGGCGCGCTGGCGGCTGCGGCACTCACCGCCGAGCGCACCCGCCCGGTCGGCCTCGGCCTGCTCGTCGGCGGCCTGCTCGCTGCCGCCTCCCTGCTCGTCGAGACGTGAATCGCCGAGGCTCG
>JACCXR010000183.1 GCA_013696915.1 Euzebyaceae bacterium | reverse complement strand
CCGTCGCCCTGCTGGTCCTGGTGCTCCTCGCCGTGGGCGCGGCCGCGGTGGTCGACGCCCGCATGCCGCGTGCCGCGACGCCGCCGGCGGCGCCGGTCGAGCAGGGCCCCGCCGAGGCCGGCACCTGGTACTGCCCCGCCGTCGCCGCTGAGGACGAGTCCGGGATGCTGACCGTCGCCGCAGTCGGCCGTGACTCCTCGACCGTGACCGTCACCCGCTACGGGGGGGAGGGGCCCGTCGACGACCCCGCGCTCACCATTGCGCCGGGGGACGCCGTCGAGGTCCCGCTCGCCGCCGGCGAGGCGTCCCAGCCCGTGAGCGTCCGCTGGCAGGGAGGGCCGGTCGTGGCCCACTGGCGCATCGACGGCGCCCGGGACTCGGGGGCCGCTCCGTGCGAGCCGGCCCCGTCCGCGCGGTGGCACGCCACCGGCTTCGACACGACGCTCGGATCGAGCTCGTTCCTGCACCTGTTCAACCCGTTCGGCGAGGACGCCGTCGCGCGGCTGGTCTTCGCGACGCCGGACGGGCCCGTCCGGCTGGTGATCGCCGACAACCAGCTGATCGAGGCGGGCAGCTCGCGGCGGCTCGACCTCACGGAGCTCCGCCCGGAGGAGACCGACCTCGGCGTGACCGTCGAGGTGCTCACCGGCCGCCTGGTCGCGCAGGGCGAGGTCGTCTTCGCCCCGCCCGGGGAGGAGAGCGGGACGACCGGCCGCGTGCTGCTGCCGGCCTCGCCAGCGCCGTCGCTGGGGTGGGGCTTCGCTTATGCCCGGGCAGCGGAGGGCTCGGCGTCGTGGCTGTCCGTGCAGAACCCCGGCGAGCGCGAGGCCGCGATCGAGCTGCGCGTCTCCGACCCGCTGCCCGATTCGGAGGCGCTGCTCTCGGAGGTGTCCGTGCCGGCCGGGGGGACCGTCCGCATCGACCTCGGCGCGACGTCGGTCCAGCCGGAGTTCGGGGTGCAGGTCGTGAGCGTGAACGAGGCGCCGGTGGTCGCGAGCCTTCTGTGGTCCTTGCGGACCGACCAGGGACGGCGCGGCGTCACCGCGGCACTCGGCGCGCCCGCCCCCGCGACCGAGTGGGCCCTGCCCGGCGCCGGCAGCGACGGGCGGGCGGGCAAAGTGTCGGTCTACAACCCCGGCGCCGACGCCGCCACGGTCGCAGTGCTCGCCGAGGGGGCGCCGCCGTCGTGGAGCGAGCTCACGCTGCCGCCGAACGGGCGGGGCTTCGTCGAACTGGTCGACGCCGGCCGCGGCCGGCCCTCGATCGCGGTCCGGGTGGTCTCCGACCGACCGGTCGTCGCCGAACTGCGGTCGTTGTCGAGCGGCGAGTCCGTCGGCCTGTGGACCAACGTCGGGATCCCGGCGCTGGACTGGAAAGGCCCGGAGAGCCGTCCGCCTGTGCGGCTGGACCCCTCACTGCGGACCCGGTCCGTCGAGCCGAGGCCGACCGAAACCGTGCCCCTGCTCCCGCCGACCGTCAGCCCGGACGGCGAGGGTGTGCCGGAGCCCGCGCCGGCGGCGACCGGCTCGCCCGATGCCTCGGGCACGGCCACGGCTACGGAGACAGCCACGGCGGACGAGGCCACCGAGACAGCCACTGCGGACGAGGCCACCGAGGTCGACGCCCCGACCGGCGGCTGACCGCCGGGGTCCCCTACTCGTCCTCGTCGTCGAAGAGGTCGTCGAGGTCGTCATCGATGCCGAGGACCCTGGCGACCTCGAGGCCCAGTGCGGTCCGCAGCACCTCGCCGAGGTCCCCGCGGTTCAGCGCGCGCATCTCGAGGGGCCGGCGGTAGACGACGAGGCGGCCGGGCGCCCCCGGCACGAAGCGCGCCAGCGGCACCCCCTCCGCATCGGTGAGCGCGCTGCCCGGCTCCGAGATCTCGGGCGGGACGTCGACGACGATGATCTC
Source organism: Euzebyaceae bacterium (assembly GCA_013696915.1). Lineage (GTDB taxonomy): Bacteria > Actinomycetota > Nitriliruptoria > Euzebyales > Egibacteraceae > JACCXR01. The sequence goes on along the minus strand of JACCXR010000183.1, from coordinate 541 downwards.
GGCGTCGGCGACCGGGTCGAGGAGACGCTCGGGCAGCGTCGACAGCGCGTCCTCGACCAGCTGTGAGAAGCGGCGGCCCGACGCCACCCGGAAGCCGTCGGACGGCCGGCGCCGCCGGTCGTGGTCCCCCCGCATCGTCCGTCCATGCTGGTCGCCGCTCACCGGCGCATCGTAGGGCCGCACCGCATCGCGCGGCGTGCGGGCCGGGCCGGGCGCCCGTGCACGAAATGCGCGGTGCGGACGCGGCGGTCGTCTACCTTCCGCGCATGCCCGAGACGATGCGTTCCTGCTCCAGGACCGGCTGCCGGTGGCCGGCCGCGGCCTCGCTGTCCTTCCGCTACGCGAGCAGCCAGGTCTGGCTGCTCGACCTCGCCGACCCGGATCCCTCGCTGTACGACCTGTGCCCGCACCACGCCGACGCGCTGGTCGTGCCCCGCGGCTGGGAGCGGGTCGACCAGCGCACCGCGCACGAGGTCGTCCGCGAGCCGTCGGCCAGGGAGATCGCCGACCGTGCGGCCGCCAGACGGGTGCGGTCCGGTCG
>JACCXR010000175.1 GCA_013696915.1 Euzebyaceae bacterium | reverse complement strand
ACGCCGGAGAAGCCGAGGACGTCGTCGGCCAGCACGAAGGTCCCGTACGCGACCGCGATCGACAGGGCCGCGGCCGCGAGCCGGTCCAGCCATGGCAGCACCATCGCGGCGGCCAACCCGACGACCGCGCCGATGGCCGCCCCTCCGAAGAACACCCCGAAGAAGTCGAGCAGCCCTCCGCTGGAGCACCGCCGTCGCGAGGAGCAGCGAGATCTCGAGCAGCGGGCGGGCCAGGTTAACGGCGACCCGCGCGCTGCTCTGTCCACGCGCGCGGCATACCGCCGCGGGCCGGCGTTCATGCGTGTCCATGGGTGCGATGTGCCGAGAGCCGCGGGTCATGTTCGGCGGGTTCTGACCATGTGAGCGGAGGGCGGCTGTGGTCGAATCACCGGCATGCCGCGATTACCGCCTGTCCCGCGGAGCGCCCTCGGCGAGTTCGAGCCGCTGTTCGAGCAGATCGAGCGCAATCTGGGTGTGCTGCCGAACAGCACCCTCACCATGGCGCACAGGCCGGAGATCATGCGCGCGTTCGCGCTGCTCAACGAGGCCGCCACCGGCCCGGGCACGGTCGATCGCGGCCTGAAGCAGCTCGTCGCGGCGATGGCGTCCACGGCCGCTGGGTGCCGCTACTGCCAGGCGCACTCGAGCCACGTCGCCGAGACGCGGGGCGTCGACCCGCACAAGGTCGCAGCGCTCTACGAGTTCGAGACGGACGAGAAGTTCTCGGAAGCGGAGCGGGCCGCGCTGCGGGTCGCGCGGGGCGCCGGCCGCGTCCCGAACGAGGTCACCGACGATGAGATGGCGGCGCTGCGTCGGCACTTCACCGACGCACAGTGCGTCGAGCTTGTCGCCGTCGTGGCCGTGTTCGGCTTCTTGAACCGGTGGAACGACACGATGGCGACCCAGCTCGAGCAGTCCCCGCTGGCCTACGCCGCTGAGCGGCTGTCGCCGGGCGGGTGGTCCGTCGGCAAGCACAAGGGGACGGAGACGGCGGGTGGCTGAGGCGGCGTCCGCCCGCGGCGTCGCGGTCCGTGCGTCCGACGTGGCCGTCGAGATGGCGGGCGTCTCCAAGCGCTTCGGCTCGGTGCAGGCCCTGCATGCCGTGGACTTCTCGTGTCGTGCCGGCGAGGTCCACGCCCTGCTCGGCGAGAACGGCGCCGGCAAGACGTCGCTCATGAACGTGCTGGCGGGGCTGTACCGCGCGGACGCCGGAACGATTCGGCTGCACGGCCGCGTCGTCGAGATGCGCTCGCCGCGCGACGCGATCGCGCACGACATCGGGATGGTCCACCAGCACTTCGAACTCGTGCAGGCCTTCAGCGCGTTCGAGAACATCGTCCTCGGTGCCGAGAAGCGGGTCTGGTCGATGGACGCGGACCGGCATCGGGGCGCGATCGCGAAGCTCGCCCGGCGGTACGGCTTCGACGTCGACCTCGACCGCCACGTGCGGGACCTTGAGATCGGAGACCAGCAGAAGGTCGAGATCCTGCGGATCCTCGCCACCGGCGCGCGGGTCCTGATCCTCGACGAGCCGACGACCCACCTCACGCCGATCGAGGTGGAGCGCCTGTTCGGGTCCGTACGCGAGTTCGCGCGCAGCGGCCTGACCGTCATCCTCATCGCCCACAAGCTGCGCGAGATCCTCGCGGTGGCGGATCGGCTGACCGTGCTCCGCCGCGGGCGGCTCGTCGGGACGCTCGACGCGGCCGACGCCGACGAGCCCGGCGTGGTCGAGATGATGATTGGGGAGCGCGGCGCCCTCGGGACGGCGTCCTGCCCACGGACGGTGGTCGGGCCGGGCACCGTCCTCGCCGTGCGCGGCGCCGCGAGCGCCGAGGACCAGCGAGCGGTCGACCTCGCCGACGTCGACCTCACCGTGCGCTCCGGTGAGCTGGTCGGCGTGGCGGGCGTGGCCGGCAACGGACAGAAGGAGCTCGTGGAGCTGCTCTGCGGGCTGCGGCCGCTCGCCGCCGGCAGCATCCTCCTCGGGGAACGGGACGTCAGCCGCTGCTCCGTGCGCGAGCGCATCCGGGCGGGGCTGGCGACGCTGCCGGGCGACCGGATCCGCGAGGGAATCCTTCCCGGCGCGCCGCTGTTCGAGAGCTACGCGCTCGGGCTCCACCAGGTCTGGGACCACAGCGGCTGGCGGCCTGGGACGGTGCGGGACGAGGCGCAGTCCATGATCGGCCGCTTCCGGGTCGTGGCGCCCGGGGCGGACGCGCCGACGGCGGTCCTCTCGGGGGGCAACATCCAGAAGGTGCTGGTCGCGCGGGCCCTCGCGATCGCCGGACAGGGTGGCGACAGCGTCCTCGTGGCGATGAACCCGACGAGCGGTCTCGACGTCGGCGCCGCGGCGTTCGTCCACGGCCAGCTCGGCGCGATGTGCATGCGCGGCGCGGGGGTGCTCCTGATCAGCGAGGACCTCGAGGAGTTGCTCGCGATGTGCCACCGGATCCTCGTGCTCTACCGTGGGCAGATCGTCGGCAGCTACGAGCGCGAGGCGTTCGACCGCTACGCGATCGGCGCGGGGATGGTCGGATCCGGTGACTGAGCTCGACGCCTCCGGCGCCCTGACGCCCCGCGGCGACGCCGACGTGGAAGCGGCCTCGGGCCCCGACGGCGCGCTCGGAGCGCCGCCCGGAGCGGCCCGCCGCCAGACCGTCTGGGCCGACGTCCGCATCTACCTGGGAGCGGTCGTCGTCGCGCTGGTCGTCAACGCGGTCCTGCTCCTGGCCATCGGCGCCGACCCGCTGGTGGCGTACCGCCAGATCCTCAGCTCGTCGCTCGGGTCGGTGGCGGCGCTCGCGCAGACCCTCAACCGCATGACGCCGCTGCTGCTCGGCTCGGCCGCGGTCGCGTTCGCCATGCGCGCCGGCTATGTCAACCTCGGCGTCGACGGTCAGATCTACGGCGGCGCGATTCTCGCGACTGGGACCGCGTTCGCCCTCTACGGGTTGCCCGCGGCCGTCGTGCTGCCCGCCGTGCTCGTCGCGGCCATCCTGGGCGGTGGGACGGTCGCCCTCCTGCCAGCCGTCCTGCGCGCGCGGCGGGGCGTGAACGAGCTGTTCACCACCGTGATGCTGAACTTCGTCGCCTTCTACGCCGCCGACTACCTGTCGACCGGGCCGTGGACCGACCCGGTCGCGGGCGAGGCGATCTCCGTGCCGATCGGCGCCGAGGCGCGCCTGCCCGGGTTCCTGACCGGCGGCGGCCACATCGGCATTCTCCTGGCGCTCCCGCTCGTCGTCGCGATGGCCTGGTGGCTGCGCCGCACCCGAGCAGGCTTCGAGTTTCGGGCGGTGGGCGGCAACCCGCGGGCCGCCCAGTTCGGGGGCGTCAGCCTCGTCGCCACCGGAGTCGTCGCGCTCGTCGTCAGCGGCCTCGTCGCGGGGCTCGCCGGCGGGATCGAGGTCACCGGCGTGCACCGGCGGCTCATCCTCGGCCTCACGCCGAACTTCGGCTACATGGCGGTGCTGATCGCCGTGCTCGCGCGCCGCAGCCCGCTCGGCGCCATCCCAGCGGCCTTCGGCTTCGCCGTGCTGATCGTCGGCTCCGACTCGCTGCAGCGCAGTGTGGGGCTGCCCGCGAGCGCGGTGTTTCTGTTCCAGGCGGTCGTCGTCCTCGCGGTGCTCTACTTCGAGGTGCGGCGCGGCGGCGTGCTCGCCGCCGTCCGCGGGCGGGTCGGGCGATGACCCCCACGGACCTCGTCGACGCCAACCTGTTGCGCACGATGATCGTCGTCGCGACGCCGCTGCTCGTCGCCGCCCTCGGCGAGCTCGTCCTCGAGCGCGCCGGGATCCTCAATCTTGCGATCGAGGGCATGGTCACGCTCGGCGCGGCCGCGGCGTTCGTCGTCCTGTTCGCGATGGCCGGGCTGACCGGTGGCGTCGCGTTGAGCCTCCTGAGTGCCGCGACCGCGGCCACGGTCGTCGGCCTGGTGCTCGCGTACCTGTGCGTGGGTCTCCGGGCGAACCAGATCACCGTGGGGCTCGGACTGCTGATCTTCTCGCTCGGCGCGGCGTCGCTGCTCTACCGCGCGGTGGTCGGCGTGACGACCAGCCCGCCACGCGTGCCGACGCTGACCCCCGAGGCGGTGCCCGGCCTCGCGGAAATCCCCTACCTCGGGACCGTGCTGTTCCGCCACAACCTGTTCGTCTACGCGGCGCTGCTGCTCGTCGTGCCCGTGTGGTGGCTGCTGTTCCGCACGCCGCTCGGCCTGCGCATCCGCGCGACCGGCGAGAACCCGAAGAGCGCGGACAGCCTCGGCCTGCCCGTGCAGCGCATCCGTTACGGCGCGGTGCTCGCCGGCAGCGCGCTGATCGGGCTCGCCGGCGCGTTCTTTCCGCTCGTGCTGACCGGCGGCTGGAGCGAGAGCACCGTCGGCGGCCGCGGATGGCTGGCACTGATGCTCGTCATCTTCGGACGCTGGCGACCATGGCAGGTCGTCGCGGGCGCCCTGCTGTTCGCCTACGTCGACGCGGTCGGCTTCGTGTTCGCGGCCACCAGTCGCCTGATCCCCGTGCAGTTCCTGCAGATGCTGCCCTACGTCCTCGCCATCGCGGTGCTCGTCCAGGTCTACCAGCGGGCGCAGGCGCCGGCGGCGCTGGCGAAGCCCTACGACCGCGAGGCCCGCTACTGATCGGCTGCCAGGAAGGCTTTGGAGATGATGAAGAGACTGCTGCTGTCGCTGGGCGTCGTGCTCGGCCTGCTCCTGACCGCGTGCGCGCCCGACCCGGCCGCGCGGACGGACCGTGAGACGACGGAGGTGACGGAGGCGACGGACCCGGAGGCGACGGAACCGGAGGCGACGGACCCAGCGGAGACGGGAACCGCGACGGAGGTGCCGGCGGCGACCGAGGAGACCCCCGTCACCGACACCGAGACGCAGGATGCGACCCCCACCGACGACGCCGGCGACCTCGCCGACCTCGCCATGGTGCTCCCAGGCACGATCCAGGACGCCGACTACAACGCCGTCGCCCATGAGGCCCTCCAGACCATCGCCGAGGAGCGCGGCATCGAGACCGCCTTCTCCGAGAGCGTCGCCGTGGTGGACGCCGAGCGCGTCGCGCGCGAGTACATCGACAGCGGGTTCGGCATCGTGGCCTTCCACGGCGGCCAGTACCTCACCATCGGCCTCGAGCTCGCGGAGGAGTTCCCCGACACACAGTTCATCGTCGAGAGCTCCGGCGAGCTCGACAGCCAGCCCGAGAACGTCTGGAACATCGGACGCCTCTTCTATCCCGGCTATTACGTGCTCGGCGTCCTCGCCGCCGAGGCGACGACGACCGGCACGGTGGCGTTCCTGGGCGGAATCGACATCCCCGACTACAAGGCCGGCGCGAATGCGATGTTCGAGGGCGCGCGGTCCGTCGACCCGGAGGTTGAGCTGCTGTTCACGTTCACCGGCGACCAGAACGACGCGGTCGCCGGGCGGCAGGCGGCGGAGGCGTTGATCAACCAGGGCGCCGACGTCCTCGTGCTCGGTGTCAACAACGCCATCTACGGGGTCGCCGAGGCCGCCACGAGCGCCGCCGACCCGGTCTTGGTGACCTCGCTCTACACCGACAAGCGCTCGCTGGCCGAGGAGCTGTTCCTCACGTCGATGATCTTCGACTTCACCGGCACGTACCTGGAGGTGCTCGACGAGATCGCGGCGGGGACGACCACCGGCTACATCGAGATGCGCCCCGGCTCGGGGGTCACGCTGTCGGAGGTGTACAACGTCAGCGACGAGGTCCGGTCCGAGGTCGAGTCCGCGTTCGCGGCGGTCGCGGAGGGCACCGTCGAGATCGAGCCGCAGGCCGACGAGGTGACGGTGCCGTGACGCGGTCGCCCGCTCGATAGGGTGCATGGAATGCGCTCTTTCGTCGCGGCGGCCGTGCAGGTCGCGCCCGAACCGGGCCCGGTCGATCAGGCGCTGGTGAAGGCGAACTGCCTGAAGGCGGCCGAGGCCGTCGAGCGGTGCGTCGCCGAGACCGGTGCCGAGCTGG
>JACCXR010000170.1 GCA_013696915.1 Euzebyaceae bacterium | reverse complement strand
AGCGTGCGGTCGTGGATGCGCTCGCCGGCATCCCACAGGGTGCCGTCGAGGTCGGTGACCACGAGTTCGATGGGCGGCGCTGACATCCACCGAGGCTATCGACGGCGGGCGTCCCCGCACGCCGCGGCAGGTGGCCACGGGTGACGGTCAGGAGACGACCGCGGCGTCGGCGTCGCGGTCGCGATCCCCCGGCTCGGGCAGGAGCCGCCGGCTGCCGATCACGGCAACGGCCCCGAGCGGCAGCGCCTGGGCGAGGGTCAGCGCCACGATGGCCCGCGTGACGGCTCCGGGGAACACGCTCGCGGCCTGGGAGGCGCCGAGCACCGGGAAGTAGAGCAGCCCCTGCCCGACGAACTGGGCACCCGTCCCCACGCCGAGAGCCGTGAACGCCGCCTCGCCGCCCTGCCACGCGCGGACCGCGCCGAACAGCCCGATGCCGATGAACAGCGCGGTCTGCACCGCGACGAGCGCCGCGCTCCCCAGCGGCACCGGCGTGGCGGCGAGGTCGTCGACGAAGTGGGTGATGTTCAGGACGGCGACCACGCCGAGGACCGCGGCGGCGGGCCGCACGAGCCCGGGCCAGGCGTGGTCACCCGGCCGGGTCCGCAGCCCGAGCAGCCCCGGTACGGCGACCACCGGGAGCGCGGCGAGCAGCCAGATCCACGGCGACGTCCCGGGCACCCACACCAGCTCGCCGGTGACCTCCTGCTCCTCGCCGGCGTAGCGGAACGGGATTGCCCAGCGGGAGGTGACGACCGTGCGGACGCCGGCGTCGGTGACCTGCGGCGGCAGGGTCGGCGACATCCAGTGGATCCGGTGGTCGTGCCAGGCGTAGCTCGGCCTGGTGGACACCTCCACCCAGTCCGGGGGTGCCTCCGGACCGACGCCTTCCGGGGCGGCCGTCGTGATGTAGCGGGTGGCGTTCAGGTAGTACGCCTCGGAATTGCGGTTCGCGAAGACGCCGTCGGGTCCCACCCGCAGGTAGGGCTCGGCCTCGTAGCCCTCGACGATGAGGTCGGTGTCGGTGGTGTTCTCCACACCGATGAACTCGTCGCCGTTGTAGACGGCCCAGGTGACACCGTCGATGCCGGGGTCGGCGGTGATCGTGCTCGAGAAGTTGGTCGCGTCGCTCCCGCGCCCGTGCGCCGAGGCGGGCGCCGCACCGCCGACGAGCAGCGCGCCGGCCGCCACGGCGCCCACTCCGAGGCGCGCCACCCCGCGCGCGACCTGACCTGGGCCTCGCATCGTGCGCCTCCCTCGACACGTCGGGCAACGGTCGTGCCCACCGTAGCCCCCGGGCGCTCACGGCGGCTGGGGCGCGGTCCCGACCGCCGCGACGAAGCGCCGGAGCACCTCGCGCTCCCGGTCGTAGCTCAACACGCCTGCGACCTCCCGGACCGCGACCCAGCGCAGCTCGCCGATCTCGTCCGTCGCGGTGAAGCCGCCGTCAAGTGCCCGCATCGCCCAGTACCGCACCGTCTTGGGGCGGCCGCGGTGCTGGTAGGAGATCGTTCCGAGGTCGGCGCCCACGTCGACCGACGCACCGGTCTCCTCGCGGACCTCCCGCACGGCTGCCTCGAGCTCGGACTCGCTGCCCTCGAGCTTGCCCTTCGGGAAGGTCCAGTCGCCGTAGCGCGGTCGGTGCACGATGCCGAGCTCGATCCCGCCGGGGGTGGACCGCCAGAGGACCCCCCCGGCGGCGCGGATCGGACGGCGCTCGGGCTCCATGCGACCGCGAGACTAGAAGTCGGGTCCGGTCAGCATCGTGGCCGTCGCCCCGTACTGCTTGACCATCTGCGCCGCGTCCATGCCGGTCTGGCGCATCGCGTCGCTGCGCATCGCCTCGGCGAGGTCATCCTCACTGGCGAAGACCGCCTCGAACATCAGGTGGTACGCGGGCTCTCCACCGCGGGGCGTGCCGGTGAAGCGGGTCGTGCTCCACGACTGCAGGTGCGGCCACTGCTCCACCAGCGGCAGGTGCCGGTTGCGGTAATGGTCCTCGAAGCCTTCCACGTCGTCGGGCTTGCCGTAGAGCGCCACGAACTTCGCCATGCGGATTCTCCTCGTCGTCGGCGGACACGCGGGCCCAACCGTACCCACCGTGGACGTCACCCGCGGGTCGCGGTTCCGCCGCCGCCCGGTCGGGGAAGGGTGGGTGCGACACCCACCCACGACCAGGAGGCCGCCATGAGCAACGGCGACATGGACAACATCAAGGGCAAGGGCAAGGAAGGGCTCGGGAAGGTCACCGGCGACAAGGAGACCGAGCGCGAGGGCCAGATGGATCAGGCCAAGGGGAAGGCGAAGAACGCCGTCGAAGGCGCGAAGGACAACCTCAGCCAGGCCGCCGGCAAGGCGAGCGACGCCGCGGATCGCAAGTAACACCCAGTCGCCGCGCGGCGCGGCGCCCTCGCTTCACGCCGTGGCCGCGGCCGCGATCCGGTCCAGGATCGCCGCCGTGGCCACGGCGTCGTCCGGCGGCAGGACGGCGGGGGCGCTGCCCGCCACCGTGGCTGCGAACGACGAGACCATGTTCGCGTAGGGATCCGCCTGCCAGGTCCCGATCACTTGGCCGTCCCGGAGGACCACCGCCTCGTCGCCCGCGCCGGCCGTGAAGGGCTGCGGACTCTGCAGGACCGCTTGCTTCCCGATCACCGTCAGCGACTGCGCGGAGGCACTGTCGAAGCTGGCGTGCACGGTTGCGATGGCGCCGGCGGGGAACCCGAGCACGGCGGCTGTGGTCCCGTCCACGCTCGTCGGCCATGTCCGCTGGGCAGCTCGGACGACGTCGGGCTCTTCACCGGTCAGCCAGCGCACCATCGACACCCCGTAGATCCCCACGTCGAGCAGCGCGCCGCCGCCGTGCTCCGGCCGGGTCCGATAGTCGTCGGCGTTCACCATCGGGAAGGTGAACGCCGCGTGCAGCAGGGACACGGGGCCGACGTCGCCGCCGCGGAGCATGTCGATCAGGGCGGCGGTCCGCGGGTGGAAGCGCGACATCACCGCTTCCATGAGCACCCGGCCGCTGCGGGCCGCGGCCGCGGCCATCCTGCCCGCCCCGGCGGCGTCGGTCGCCAACGGCTTCTCGCAGAGCACGTGCTTGCCCGCCTCGAGAGCGGCGACGGTCCACGGCTCGTGGAGGTCGTTGGGCAGTGCGACGTAGACGGCGTCGACATCGGCGGCGGTGATCACGTCGCCGTAGGACCCGCGAGCCCGCCGCACGCCGTGGTTGGCGGCGAACGCCTGCGCGCGGGTCAGCGAACGTGACCCGACGGCCGCGAGGTCGTGCCCGCACGCCCGCATCGCCGGGGCCAGGGCGCCACCCGCGATGGCGCCCGGCCCGAGGATCCCCCAGCGCAGCATGGCGCGGAAGGCTACATGGCGGTGCACAATGCCCTTCCGTGACCGCAAAGCGCCTGCTCGTCTTCGATGCCCCGAACATCGACATGACCCTGAGCCACCTGCTCGGGGCCCAGCGACGGCCGTCCCGGGACGAGCGCCCGGACCTGGCCGCACTCGCCCGGTGGTTCGTCGCGGACGTGGAGAACGCGGGCGGGAGCGAGGCCGCGGTCTTCCTCAACGTCTCGCGTCCCGAGACCGGGATCCCCCCGCAGACGGCGTGGGTGCACTGGCTCCGGGGTCAAGGCTTCCGCGTGTTCGTGAAGCCCAAGCTCGACGGCAGCGACATCGACGACGAGATGCTTGCCTACGTGGCCGGCCTGTCGACCGGCGACGTGGCGGTCGTCGCCTCGAACGACGCCCGCAACTTCCTCGTGCCCCTGGAGCAGCTCGCCGAGCGCGGCGTCACGGTCACCGTGCTGGGATTCCGCGAACAAGCGGGCCCGCTGCCGCGCTCGGACAAGCTGCGCTTCGTCGATCTCGAGGCGGTCCCCGGCCTGTTCAAGCAGCGGATCGCGGGCCGGACCATTCTGGAGAACCTGCCCCCCGCCGGCGTCTGGCTCGAGCCGCTCGCGCCCCTGGGCGGCGCCTCCGCGGGCGAGGAGCCGGAAGTCGACCTCTCCGGAGAGGGATAGGTCAGGCGGCGGTGTCGCTGAGAGCGCGACCGCGCGAGGGGTGGCGGAGCTTCGACAGCGCTCGCGCCTCCAGCTGGCGGATGCGCTCGCGGGTGAGCCCGAAGTACCGCCCGACGTCGTCCAGCGTGCGGGCCTCCCCGTCGAGCAGCCCGAAGCGCAGTTCGAGGATGATGCGCTCGCGCTCCGGCAGCCCCGCGACGACGTCGAGCAGCTCCTGGCGGGCGAGGCCCTTCGCCGCGACCTCCATCGGGTCGTCGGCGTTGCGGTCCTCGATGAAGTCGCCCAGCTCGGCGTCCCCGTCCTCGCCGACGGGCGTCTCCAGCGACGTGGGCGTCCGGGCGTAGGTGAGCAGCTCCTCGACCGTGGCGACGTCCTCGCCGAGCTCGGACGCCAGCTCGTCCATCGTCGGCTCGCGGCCGAGGGCCTCTGCGAGGTCCCGCTGCATCGACAGCGCGCGGCGGACGCGCTCCATCATGTGGACGGGCAGTCGGATCGTCCTGCCCTTGTCCGCCACCCCGCGTCCGACGGCCTGGCGGATCCACCAGGTCGCATAGGTGGAGAACTTGTACCCGCGGCGGTAGTCGAACTTCTCGACGGCCCGCAGCAGGCCGAGGTTGCCCTCCTGGATGAGGTCGAGCAGCGGCAGCCCCTGCCCCTGGTAGCGCTTCGCGACGGACACGACGAGGCGCAGGTTCGCCTGGACGAGGCGCTCCTTCGCCCGCTTGCCGTCCCGGTCGACCTGCACGAGCTGGCGCCGGCGGGCGGTCGTGAACCTCTTCCGCTCGGCGAGGACCCGCTCGGATTCGAGCCCGGCCTCGTACCGCTTCGCGAGGTCGACCTCCTCCTCGGCGGTCAACAGCGCGGTGCGGGCCATCTCACGCAGATACAGCTGCACGTGGTCGTGCAGCGGCATCTCCTCAACCATTTGAGGCACGGTCGCTTCTCACCCATCCTTCACAGTCGCGCGGTCGGCGACCGCGGCGGAACCCGTGAGCGCCGGCCCGCGGCAGGCCGACCCGGCAGAATCCCGAAGTCGGGACTTCGACTGGTATCGTGACGCCGCTTCTTCGCTCACCGGTGGGCATCCATCCAGGACTCGCTACCAGCCTCGACGCGCGCTCGGCACGCTCATCGTGATCAGGGTACGACGAACCCCCCGTCCGAAGGCAAGCACTTTGTTCAAGCCACTGTAGCGCCGCCGGCCGCGCCCCGGCCGGCTAGGGCCCCGGCGTGTCACACAGCGGTGGCTCGGGTACCTCCGGGTCACCGGAACCACCGAACGACGCGAGTCGGAAGCGAGCGGGTATGAGCACGGAGTTGCAACCGGAGGGTGACAGGCCGTCGGTGCGGTCACGGCTGGATGTCGGCGCGGGCACTCTCCGCGAGCGGCTGAGCGCGGGCACCGCGACGGCGCGCGAGCGGCTCGACGCCGGCACCGCGACGGCGCGCGAACGGCTCGACGCCGGCACCGCGACGGTCCGCCGGCGCGCGGAGACCCTCCGGGCCCGCTGGGACGCGATGGACGAGGACCCGCCGCTGCGGCACGCGGTCGGTCACCGGCCGTCGATCGGCGCGGCAGCGGCCGCCAAGGCCGTCGCCGAGGACGCCAGCGCCCTGGTGCGGGCCGAGGTCGCGCTCGCCAAGGCGGAGTTGCAGCACGCCGCCAAGGAGAAGGCGACGGGGGCGGGCCTGCTGGCCGGGGCCGGCGTGCTCGGATGGCTCGCGCTCCAGGGGGTCCTCATCACGATCGCGTTCGGCCTGGCGGCCGCGGGCCTCCCGGGCTGGGCCGCCGCGGGCGTCGTCACCCTGGTCCTGCTCATCGGCGCGGGCATCTTCGCCCTGCTGGGCAAGAAGCGGCTGGCCCGTAAGGTTGGTCTGGACACCACCAAGCAGAACGTCGAGGAGGACGTCGCGTGGACCAAGGCGCATCTGCCCACACGAAGACCCGCATCGCGGGCGAGCTGAACGGCCTCGCCGGGCACGTCGCAGCCGTCAAGGCGGCGCGCGTGAAGCTCGGCGAAGACCTCGACCGGCTGGGTGTCGAAGCCCGGGCCCAGATGGGACAGACCATGGAGAGGACGGCCTGGAAGGTGGGGGCCACCGCCGCCGCGGTGTTCGCCGGCATTGCGGTCCGCAAGCTCCTGACGGCGGGGTGGACCAAGGCGCGCAAGTCGGCGCCTCCGGCCAACCCCGCCGCACCGGAGACGACGTGGCCGGAGGCCCTCGCCTGGACGGCCGCGACCGGCATCGCCGTCGGGATCGCCCGCCTGGTCGCCACCCGCGGAGCAGCGGCGGGCTGGCGCAAGGCCACGGGCGTGCTTCCTCCCGGGCTGCAGGACGTGCAGTAAGGGCTAGTACACCCACACACCTGTGCCGAGCGGCACCCGGTCCCACATCCAGTCGATCGCCGCGTTCGTCACGCGGACGCAGCCGTGGGAGGCGGGGTAGGCGGGGATGCTCGAGGAGCCGTGGATGGCGATGCCGTCCGGGTGGAAGTACTTCGGCCGGTACAGCCGTCCCAGGGCCCCCTCCCGGACCCCGTCGATCTGCCTGGTGATCGTCCAGCGCCCCGGTGGGGTGTCGGCGAGGTACTGCTCGCCCTCGAAGACGTACGGCTGCTCCGTCCCGGTGGAGGTGTTGAAGACCCACTCGACCTGGCCGTCGCGGACCATGAGCAGCACCTGCCGCGGCTTGTCGACCTCCATGACCAGGCCGCTCGAGCTGCGGGCTGCAGGGCGCGGCGGGTTGGACTCGAGCACCCCGCGGGTGGAGGGGCCGTAGACGCCGTCACGCGGCAGCCCGTGGACCTTCTGCAGCGCCATGACGGCCTGGTGCGTGAGCGCCCCGTACTCGCCGTCGACGGGACCCAGCCAGTAGCCCGCGGCGACCAGCCGGTTCTGCAGGTCGACGACGAGCGGACCGGAATCCCCGCGGGACAGGTCGACCTTGCGGTACAGGAATGAGTGCTGCTGGTGCACCCATCCCGCGCCGTCGTGCACGGCGGCGGTGACGCGGACCTCGTAGTCCAGGCCGGACGAGATGCCCTCAGGCACCTCGGTCGCGGTGAACACCAGGGTGCTCGGGAAGTCGCCGATGCCGACCGAGCCCATCACCTCCTGCCCGCCGATCGTCACGTAGATGGAGGAGTCCGCGACCGAGACCTGGCGCTCGAAGGACAGGACCACCTGGTCGAGGGTGTTGACGACCTGGCCGGGCGGCGGGGTCACCGCGGTGAGCACGGGTCCGCCGGCGTCTGCCCGGGCGCGCTCGACGTCGACCGCCGCGCGGTCGCTCACCGCGCCGTCGCCGCCGTAGATGACGGCGGACGTGGGCTGGGTGGCCGCGACCACGGCACCCGACGCGGCCGGAAAGGCGTCGTCCTGCGCCAGCAGGAGCGGGGCGCCGAGGGCCGCGGCGTGCCGCCCGCCGGCGAGCGCGTCGGGGAACCGCTCCCCGTTGGCGATCGCCACCGTGCGCCGGCCGGGGAGGAACCGCCGGGCGACGGCCGCCGCGGTGTCAAAGCGGGACGGACCTGACACCCGGTCGACGGCGTCGACCACGGCTTCGAGCTGGTCCACGACTGCGGCGCCGACGGCGGCCTCGCCGCCGACGACGACCACGCGGTCGACGCGCCGGGTGACGAGGAGGGAGCGGGTCTCCTCCGGCAGGGCGTCGGGACGGGTCAGCAGGATGGGCCACCCCTCGATCGCGGCGGGGCTCGATGCAGCCAGCGCGTCTGCGAAGTTCTCGCCGGACACGACCAGGGCAGTGCGGGTCTCGGGCCGGGCGCCGGCGGTGGCCGTCTCGCCCACGAAGCGAGCGAGCGCGGCGGCGGTGGCGTACCGGGACTCCCCCGAGAGGCGGCGTGGCACGAAGCCGAGCGCCCGGACGTCGCGGGCCACGTCCTCACCGAGCGCCTGCGAGCCGCCGAGGAGGTGCACGGTCGCGCTCTCGGGGAGGATGCGCGCCAGCTCCTGCGCCACCGGCTCGCTGAGCCCGTCCGCGGCCGTCAGCAGCAGCGGCCCGTCGAGGGTCGCCGCCAGCGGGACGCCCGCCAGGGCGTCCGGGAACGCGTCGGCGCGTGCAAGCACCGCGCCCGCCGCACCGCCGGCGTCGTACAGGTCCCGGCTGATCGCCACCGCGGTCGCCAGCCGGTCGGGGCCGGCCAGGCGCTGCAGGTCGATCGTGCCGACGGTGAACCGCCAGGCCCGCTCCGCGGTGGCCCCGGCGCTGTCGGTGACCGCGACGCGCGCGATGTGGTCGCCGGGACCGAGCTCGGCGGCGGCGGTGATCGTCGGGTGCGTGCCCCCGCTCGACGCCGGGCCGGGCAGCGGCGCGCCGTCGACGGTGACCGTGTAGGAGGGGATCTCGCGGTCCGACGCGGCGAGGGCCGCCACGGCGACGGCGCCGGAGGACACGATCTCACCGGGGGCCGGCCGCAGGTTTACCAGGCGTGGGCCTCCGGCGTGGCTCACCGGGTGCGCCGCAGCCGGCGGAGCGAGCGCGGCAAGCAGGGCGAGACAGAGCAGTGGGACGACGCGGGCGGCGCGAGAGGTCAAGGGTTCATTCCTTCGACAGCGGACGGATCGGACGCCAAAGGTAGCGGGCACCTGGGACAGGTGACGCACAGCGGTGCCCGAAGGTTGCCGCCACCGGTCGTCGGCTGCATCGGGCGGTCAGGGCTGGAGGCGCTCGGCGTGGGCGGCGGCGCGCTCGGCGTGGGCGGCGGCGCGCTCGACGAGCGGGCCGAAGAGGTCGAGGGCGCTGACCCCGCCGGCCCATCCCGGCGGGTCGCCGAGCACCCGCAGCGGCGCCGCCGACCGGGATGGGCCGGCAGCGGGAAGATGCAGGTCGTCGAGCGGCGCCCTGGCCCGCGTCCAGCCCTCTGGGTCCAAACGGTCCAGCGGGACGCCCGCGGCCGCACCGTCGGCCGCCCCGCTCCGGCGGGCGGCGGCGAGTTCGGCCAGCAGCCGATCGCGTCCCCGCCCGCGCAGTCGCAGCAGGACGAAGGGATCGGCCTCGAGCAGCGCGGCCACCGCCTCCCAGACCGCCGCCGCGTGGGCGCACAGCGAGACCGGGTCCCTGCAGAGACAGGTGACGTCGAGGCCGCCGACGTCCGGGAACAGGTCGACCCCGGCCCCCTCGAGTTCGGCATCGAAGCCGTCGGGCACTAGCCCGGCCAGCAGCCTGGCGCTGTGGCGGACCTGGCCCGCCAGCACGCCGACGACCCGCCCCCAGGCGTCGTCGGGCAGGACCCCGACGTCGATCTCCACGAGGTGCGGCGTCGCGCGCGAGCCCTGCACGCGACCCGAAAGCATGCCGGCCGAGACCCGGACGTCGGTCACCCGCCCCGACCGCAGGAGCTGCCGGCCCTGGGTGACCCGGCGGGCGATTTGGGGGGCGGCGTCAATCAACAGGTCCCGCCACCGCTGCGACCATGCGCTCACCGTGGCGGCTCCTCGTCGTCCTCATCCGTCAGGTCTGTGATCGGGGCGTCGCGTGACAGCGCGACGAGCTCGGCGAGTGCCGAATCGTCGAGTTCCGTGATCCATGTCTCGCCTGCGCCGACCACGGTGTCGGCCAGCGCGCGCTTGCGCTCGAGGAGTTCGGCGATCCGCTCCTCGAGCGTCCCGGCGGTGACGAGCTTGTGGACCTCCACCGTCCGGGTCTGGCCGATACGGTGGGCGCGGTCGGTGGCCTGGTCCTCGACGGCCGGGTTCCACCAGCGGTCGTAGTGCATGACGTGGGTGGCGGCCGTGAGGTTCAGGCCGGTGCCTCCCGCCCGCAGGCTCACCACCAGGACCGGGCTGGAGTCCGGCTCGGTCTGGAACGCCTCGACCATCCGGTCCCGCGCTCGGGGGGCGAGCCCGCCGTGCAGAAACGGCACGGCGACGCCGAGATCGGCGGAGAGCTGGGCGACCAGCAACCGGCCCATGACCACGTACTGCGTGAACAGCAGCAGCCGGTCGCCGGCGTCGGTCGCCTCGGTGACGATCTCGCAGGCCGCGGCCAGCTTCCCCGAACGACCGGCCAGCCGCAGAGGCGCGGCCGCTGCGCGCCCGCCCTCACCCTGAGCTCCCCACCCGCCGGCGGCCGCTTCGCGCCCGCCCTCACCCAGGTACTGGGCCGGGTGGTTGCAGATCTGCTTCAGCTCGGTGAGCAGCGCGAGGATCCGTCCGCGCCGCTCCATGCTCCTGGCCCCCGAGAGGCCACCGAGTGTCCGGTCGACCGCCGCCTGGTACAGCGCGGCCTGCTCCGCGGTCAGCGGGCAGACCACCGTCCGTTCGATCTTGTCCGGGAGGTCGGCGATGACCGTCGGGTCGCTCTTCTCCCGGCGCAGCACGAATGGGGCGACGAGCCGGCGCAACCGGAGCGCCGCCGCCCGGTCGCGCCGCTTCTCGATGGGGACGGCGAACCGCCGGCCGAAGGTCGCCCGGGTCCCGAGCAGGCCCGGGTTCGTCGCGTCGAGCAGGGACCACAGCTCCGCCAGGCGGTTCTCCAGCGGCGTGCCGGTCATCGCCACCGTGTGGTTCGACCGGAGACGGCGCACGGCCCGCGCGGCGGCCGTCGTCGCGTTCTTCACCTGCTGGGCCTCGTCGAGCGTCACGACGTCCCACTCGACGGCGGCGAGGACGTCGACGTCGCGGCGCAGGGTGCCGTACGTCGTGAGCACCGCCCCCTTGACGTCGGTGAGCTCGCCGGCCCGCTCAGCGCCGTGGTGCCGGGTCACCGGCAGGTCGGGAGCGAAGCGGTTCAGCTCGCGTTCCCAGTTGCCGACGACCGACGTGGGGCACACGATCAGGAAGGGACCGCCGGTCGGCCGTGACAGCAGGTAGGCGGTCAGCTCGATGGTCTTGCCGAGCCCCATGTCGTCGGCCAGGACCGCCCCGAGCCCGAGGTCACCCATGCCCTCGAGCCAGGCGACGCCGCGGCGCTGGTAGGGCCGGAGCTCCCCGGCGAAACCGTCGGGGGTCGCCGGCACCGGCGGGTGATCCGCCGCGGCGCGGATGCGGTCGAGGACCGCGGCGACGCCGCCGTCGGCGACGACCTCGATCGGCTCAGCCTCCTCGTCGGTGAAGCGGCCGGCGTCGACGCTGCCCTGCAGGCCGAGCGCCAGCGCCTCAGCGAGGGTCAGCTCACCTCCCTCGCCGGCGCGCCCCACCGGTCCCAGGGCGGCGGGGTCCACGTGGATCCAGCGGTCCCGCCAGCGCACGAGCGGTGCCTGCGCCGCGACGATCGCCTCGAACTCCTCTTGCGTCAGCGTCTCGTCGCCGAGCGCCACCTCCCACCGGAAGCCCGCGAGCAGCCCCCCGAAGACGCCCTCCGCGGATGCGGGCGCCGAGGAGGCGCGGATGCCCGGCAGGTCCTCGAGCGCCGGCAGGCCCGCCGTCCCGTCGGTGCCCCCGGCGGCAGCGCCGTCGGGACCGTCAGGCGCGGCTCCGACACGGATGCGGGCGCGAAGCCGGCGCTCGGCGATGTCGCCGGGCAGGCGGAGCACCACCCCCGCGGCCGACAGCAGCGGCGCCGCATCGGTCAGCAGGCGCCAGGCCTGGTCGAGGTCGAGGTCGAGGCCGACGGGCGTCGCCTGGCGCAGGACGGCGTCCAGCGGCGGGAAGATCCGCGCGCAGCGGCCGAGCGCCCGCAGCAGCGTCTCCTGCAGGGCTGCCGAGTCGGGGCCGTACGCGTCCTCGCCCGTCCCGTCGTCCTCGGGGCGCCAGATCGATGCGGCGGGGTGGAGCACCCCGTCGTCGGTGCGCACCGCGATGTCCAGGCGCCACGGGCCGTCCTGGCTCTCCGGCGCCGAAAGGTGGAGCTCGGCCGTGCCGGGACCGCCGTGGTCGCCGGCGGCCTGCCAACCCGCGATCGACGCGACGAGCTCGGCCGCGTCCTCCCTCAACGGCACGGTCGGGTCGGCCGGGTCGACGAGCGCCTCCGCCCAGCGCGCCGTCCAGGGCAGCAGCCGGGCCCGCGGCCGGCCGGCCCGCGGGGGATCGTTGCCGTCCCTGGCGATGAGATCCGCCACCGCGTCGAGGAACACGCCGAGCAGCGCCGACGGCTCCCAGACGGCGTCGGGGCCGGCGCCGACGGCGTGGCCGGCGCGCGGCATGGCGGCGGCCAGACGCGCGAGCATCGCACCCGCCTCGGCGTCGTCCTCGACCGTTGCGCGCCAGACGCCGTGGGCGTGCCCTTCGGGACCGAGGACCAACGTGGGCACGAGCTGGTGGCGGGCCACCAGCCGAACGGCCAGGCGGGCGGCGAGCGACCACACCGCGAGCGTGTCGGGCGCCCGCTTCCACGAGTGGCTGGAGTCGGCGGCGCCGTGCGCGGGGACGGCGAGGAGCGCGGGCAGCGCCGCCCGCAGCGGGATCGTCCGCACCGCGCTGTCGACCAGCTCGACCCGGGCGCCGACCGGCCGTGCGAGCCGAAGGTGTCCCGGCGCGCCCTGCGGGAGGCCTAGGCCGGCGACGGCCGCGGAGAGGTCGGCGGTGCCGTCCGGGCAGTACACGACGAGGCGTGCGTCCGCCGGCACCGCGGGGCTCGGCAGGAACGCGACGTGTGCGGTGGACAGCGAGGAACCTCCGGTTGATCAGCCCTCCCACGCTACCCGCGGCTCCCCGCCGGGGCCGAGTGCGGGTTGAAGGGCGCATCGGTGACGCACCGAGGTCCGGCCGACGGTGGGACACCTGCTCAGCGGTGCGCTCTGCCGTATCCGGCAGAATCCACCGCTGGGGCTCGCGGCCGAGGCTGACGGGCTGATCACGCCGAGCGCGCCGCAGTGGCGCGCGTGCTCACCGGTCCTCGATCTCGGCGATGAGCTGCCGGACCGCTTCGGCGGGGATCATGTCGTCCTCGGCGGTGGCCACGAGGTCGCGCAGGGCGCGGGCAAGCGCGGCGCGGTGCGGGGACAGCGGGCGCGGCCCCGGCGGCGGCGAGAGGGTCGCCGGCGGTTGGAGCTCCGGTGGCGGGTCGAACAGGGGCCGCTGGGTGCCGGCCACCGGGCCGCTGCGCGCGTCGAACTCGGCGGGCGTGGTCCCGGCGATGGCCGCCGCCCACCACGTGAGGCCGCGGTCCCAGGACGTGCCCCCGGGACGGCGGACGGGGATGCGCCCGTGGAAGGCGACCTCGCAGACGACCGCGAGCAGCACGTCCCGCACGAACGGCTCGGCGGGGACGGTCGCGCGCAGCCGGTCCACGAACCCGGCGTCGGGCGGCTGCCCCGTGAGTCGCAGCGCGGCTTCGTGCAGGACCGGGCGGGAGCGCTGGAGCCACGTCCACGCGTAGCCGGGCACGCGTGGGAAGGCGTTCGCGGGCGGCGGAGCGTCTGGCCGGGACACCGGGCCAGCGTCGAGCGCGCGCCGTCGCAGGTCAAGGAACCCGGACACCGGTCAGCATCCCCATGGCGGTCGCTGCGCGACCGCCACCACCGAGGTCATGAGAATCGCCTCGGACGAGCCTCGGCGATCCACGGATCAGCTGAGGACCCGCCGGCGGAAGCCGCGCACGCCGAGCACGCCCATGCCGACCGGGAACGCGACCAGCGCGGCGTAGATCGCCACGCCCGGCATGTGACCGATCTGCGGCGTCAGCGCCATTCGGTAACCCTCCGCCATGTACACGAGGGGGTTGAGCAGCGTGACCGCCTGCAGCCACGGGATGGCGTCGAGGCGGGCCCACGGGTAGTACGTCGCACCGAGGAACGTGATCGGCAGGATGACGACGCTGAACATCAGGGGGACCTGGTTCGGCTCGACCATCGTGCCCAGGGCGAGGCCCAGCGCCGAGGCCGCGAACGGGGCGAGCAGGCCGACGACGACCAGCGCCGGCCAGGAGATCTGCAGCGCAGCAGGCTCCGCCGGCACGACCGCGGCGATCGGGAAGACGAGCAGGGCGGCGATCAGCCCCTGGACGGCACCGGCGACGATCTTCTCGACCGCGACCGCCCACACGGGGAGCGGCGCCATGACCCGGTCCTCGATCTCGCTGGTGTAGCCGAACTCCTGGACGAGCGGCAGCGCGACCGCCTGGATCCCCTTGATCAGCACGGCGATGGCGATGACGCCGGGAACGAGGACCGTCGTGAACGACTCGTCGCCGGCGGGCGCGCGGAAGCCCTGGCCGATCTTGGGGAAGACGTAGGTGAAGACGAAGACAAGCAGGAGCGGCTGGCTGAGTGTGCGCAGGAGGAACCGCCCCCGCTCGTTGGTGACCACGCGGAGGTCGCGCAGGAGCAGCCCGGCGAACGCCGCGAGCGCGGTGGCCCTCGGAGCCTCGACGGGGCGGCGACTCATTCGCGGAGGTCCTTGCCGGTCAGCGCGATGAAGACGGTCTCGAGCGTCGGCTCGGTCACGGAGACGTCGGTGACGGTGGTGCCCGCCCGCTCCGCTCGGAGCACCAGCCTCGGCAGCAGCCCCGCGACGCGGCCGGCGAAGGCGCGGACCGCGCCGTCGTGGACGTCGGTCGACGTGACGCCGGGGACGTCGCCGAGCGCCGCGGCCAGCACCTCGAGGTCGCCGTCGGCCTGCATCGTCACGATCGTCTCGGCCTCGAGCGACCGCTTGAGTTCGCTGGGACTCCCGAGCGCGAGGATGCGGCCGGCGTCCATGATCGCGACGCGCTCGCAGAGCCGGTCGGCCTCGTCCATGGCGTGGGTCGTGAGCAGGATGGTCTGCCCCTCGGCGTGCAGCTCGCCCAGCAGTTCCCACAGGGCGAGGCGGCTCTGAGGGTCCAGCCCGGTGGTCGGCTCGTCGAGGAACAGCACGGCCGGCGCGTGCGCCAGCGCGCGGGCGACCATGAGCCGCTGCGCCATCCCCCCGGACAGCGTCTCGACCTTCGCGTCTCCGCGCTCGGCGAGACGGAACCGGCCGAGCAGCTCGTCCGCCCGCGCCCGCGCCTGGCTCCCGCTCATGCCGAAGTACCGGCAGTGGAACAGCAGGTTCTCGCGCACGGACAGGCTGCGGTCCAGCGTGTTCGTCTGCGGCACGACGCCGATGCGCCGCTTGACCGCGACCGGGTCCGCGGACACGTCGATGCCGTCGACCAGCGCCACCCCGCCGGTCGGGACGACGCGCGTCGTCAGCATGCCGATGGTGGTCGTCTTCCCGGCCCCGTTGGGGCCGAGCAGGCCGAAGATCTCCCCGCCGCGCACCCGCAGGTCCAGGCCGTCCACCGCGCGCAGGCCTCCGGGGTAGACCTTGGTGAGCCCCTCCGTCGCGATGCGGTGCTCGATCGCGGTGGCGCGCCGGTCGACGGCCGCCGCGGAGCCGGTCACCGGCGCACGGCGGCGCGGCGGCGGGCGCGGTGGGCGGCGACGTGCGCGCGGTTGCCGCAGGTTTCGGGGTCGCAGAAGCGACGGGAGCGGTTGCGCGACGTGTCGACGAAGACGTCGGCGCACGTCCCGGACGCGCAGACGCGGAAGCGGTCGAGGCCGTCGTCGCGCAACACCGACGCGAGACCCATGGCGACCTCGGTGGTGACTCGCTCCGCCAGGGCGGCGTCGGGTCTGGCGAAGTGCAGGTGGAGGGGCTCGCCGTCGTGCGCCGTGAGCTGCGGCAGCGCGCCCGCCTCCTCGATGAGCGTGTTGACCAGTCGGGCGGCCTCGGACAGGTCGGTGGCCGTGAACACCGCCCGCAGGCGCGGTCGCAGCGCCCGCAGCGCGGCGAGGTCGTCCGGGGTCGCCTTCCCCACGGCGCTGATGTCGTGCTCGGTGAGAAAGGTGACGACCGTCTGCGGGTCGGGCAGCCGCTCCTCGCCGTCGACCGCGTCCAGGGTGTTGACGAGGTCGGCGGCGAGCGTCACCGAACAGTCGGTGTAATGGTCATAATTCACTTGACGCCTTACTCGGGTCGCGCTATCGTAAGGACCGTACTGAAGTTTGCTCCTGTCACCGGTCCGGTGCAACCGGTCGGCGTCGCGAAAGGCACGCTGATGCTCAGCGCGTACTGCCCACGGCACGGCTCCACCGTGCTCTATTCCCCCTCGTCCATCACCGGCATCCGCAACACGCCGCTGGGCATCGAGGTCACCATCGAGTGCTACTGCGGCGAGCTGATCGAGGTTCTGTCCGGCGCGTCCAGCGCCGAACCGGCGGTCGCGTCCGCGCGGTGAGGCTGACCCCGGCCTGTGTCGACTGAGTCGTCGAAAGCCTGCCTAGGTCGACACAGCCCGGGTGGTGGGGAGCCAGACGGGGCGCGACGCCTCGAAGCGCGTGATCGCGTCGGCGTGGCGCAGGGTCAGGCCGATGTCGTCGAGCCCCTCGACGAGCAGGTGCTTGACGAACGGGTCGATCTCGAAGCGCTCGACGCCGAGCGCGGTGACGACCTCCTGCTGGACGAGGTCGACGCGCACCCCGGACGCGGGGTCGTCGGTCGCCAGCGCCGCGAGACGCTTGCACACCCCCGCGGGCAGTTCCACCGTCAGCAGGCCGATCTTCGCGCAGTTGTTGCGGAAGATGTCGGCGAAGCTCGGTGCGACGACCGCGTCGAAGCCGTACTGCTGGAGGCCCCACGGGGCGTGCTCCCTGGACGACCCAGACCCGAAGTTCGGTCCGGCGACCAGGACGTTCGCGCCGTCGTAGCGCGCGTCGTTCAGCACGAACGCCGGATCGGCGCGCCAGTCGGCGAACACGAACTCGCCGAACCCGGTCCGCTCGATGCGCTTGAGGTGCTGCTTCGGCATGATCTGGTCGGTGTCGACGTCGGCCCGGTCGAGCGGGACCATCCGCCCCTCGATGACGCCGACCGCCTTCACGAGGCCAACTCCCGGACGTCGACGAAGTGCCCGTGGACGGCCGCTGCGGCGGCCATCACCGGCGAGACGAGGTGGGTGCGGCCGCCCCGCCCCTGGCGGCCCTCGAAGTTGCGGTTCGACGTCGACGCGCAGCGCTCGCCGGGCGCGAGGATGTCCGGGTTCATGCCGAGGCACATCGAGCAGCCGGGCTCGCGCCACTCGAACCCGGCCTCGCGGAAGACGGCGTCGAGGCCCTCCGCCTCCGCCTGCAGCTTCACGGGCACCGAGCCTGGCACCACCATGGCGCGCACGGTGTCGGCCACGCGCCGGCCCGCCGCGACCGCCGCGGCCGCGCGCAGGTCGGAGATGCGGGCGTTCGTGCACGACCCGATGAAGACCCGGTCGACCTGCAGGTCGGCGATCGCCTCGCCGCCGTCCAGGCCCATGTACTTCAGGGCCCGGCCCGCCTGCTCCGGATCCGCGGTCTCCCCCGGCAGCGGCACCCGTCCGGTCACCGGCACGCTCATGGCGGGGGTCGTGCCCCACGTCACGGTCGGGGCGAAGGTCGCCGCGTCGAACCGCACGACCCGGTCGTAGGTCGCGCCGGCGTCGCTGCGCAGGTCCCGCCAGTTCTCGAGCGCGTCGTCCCAGGCCGACCCGGCGGGCGCGTGCGGGCGTCCCTTCAGGTAGGCGAAGGTCGTCTCGTCGGGCGCGATCATGCCGGCGCGCGCGCCGGCCTCGATCGACATGTTGCAGACGGTCATCCGGCCTTCCATCGAGAGCGACTCGACGGCCTCGCCGCGGTACTCGATCACGTGGCCGACGCCGCCCTCCACGCCGATCTCGCCGATGACCGCGAGGATCAGGTCCTTGGCGGTCACACCGAACGGCAGCGCCCCGTCCACCTGCACCGCCATCGTGCGCGGCCGGGCCTGCGGGAGGCACTGGGTCGCGAGGACGTGCTCGACCTCGGACGTGCCGATCCCGAACGCGAGCGCCCCGAAGGCTCCGTGCGTCGCGGTGTGGCTGTCCCCGCACACGACCGTCATGCCGGGCTGGGTCAACCCGAGCTCGGGGCCGATCAGGTGGACGATGCCCTGGTTCGCGGACCCCATGTCGAACAGGCGGACGCCGAACTCGCCGCAGTTGCGGGCGAGCGCGTCCATCTGCGCCTTCGACAGCGGGTCGGTGACCGGCAGCGAGCGGTCCGTCGTCGGCACGTTGTGGTCCATCGTCGCCAACGTCAGGTCGGGACGGCGGACCGGGCGGCCGGCGAGTCGCAGCCCCTCGAAGGCCTGCGGGCTCGTCACCTCGTGGACGAGGTGCAGGTCGATGTAGAGCAGGTCCGGCTCCACCAGGGCGGGGTCGCCCCCGGTGTGCCGGACGACGTGGGCGTCCCAGACCTTCTCGACGAGGGTGCGCGGTGCGTCAGGCACTCCAGCGCGCCCCGCGGCTCATGCGGTCCGCGACGGTGCCGTTGACGGTGACGTTCTCGGACTTCGTCAGCTCGAAGGCGACGGTGTCCGAGCCGGTCGACTCGGCGACGGCAGCGGCGACGCGCGCGACGAGCGCCGCCTCCTCCGCGGGGGTCTGGTCAGGGGCGACGGTCAGCTTGATCGTGGTCATGGTCTCTTCCTCACGGGGTTTCGGGAGTGGCCGCCACGGCGCGGTGCCGCAGGCGGACGGACTTGTTGAGCGCGCTCAGGAAGGCCCGCGCACTGGCCTCGACGATGTCGGTGGAGACGCCGCGCCCCGTGAAGCGCTGGCCCCCCACCTCAACCTGGATGGTCACGTCGCCCAGGGCGTCCACCCCGGGGGTCACGGCGGCGACGTTGAAGGTGACCAACGTGCCGTCGATGCCCACGGCGCGGCGGATCGCGCCGCAGACCGCGTCGACCATGCCGTCGCCGATCGCCACCTCGTCGATCTCGGTGCCGTCGGCGGTCCGGCGGACCCGCACCGTCGCGCTCGGCGCGGTGGCGGTCCCCCCGGACAGTTGCGTCCACACCAGCTCGAAGGCGTCGTCGTCGGTCGCGTAGACCTCGTCCGCGACGATCGCCTCGAGGTCGGCGTCGGAAATCTCGACCTTGCGGTCCGCCAGCTCCTTGAAGCGGGCGAAGGCCCGACCGACCTCCTCCTTCGCCAGCGTGTAGCCCATGGACTCGAGCTGCCGTGTGAACGCGTGCCTACCGGAGTGCTTGCCCAGCACGATCTGGGCGCCGGCGACGCCGACGTCCTCGGCGCGCATGATCTCGTAGGTCAGGCGGTCCGCGAGGACCCCGTGCTGGTGGATCCCGGACTCGTGGGCGAACGCGTTGCGCCCGACGACCGCCTTGTTGAACTGGACCGGGTAGCCCGTCAGCGCCGACACCAGGCGCGAGGTCCGGGCGATCTCGCGGGTGTTCACGCCGGTCGGGCGGCCGAGCAGGTCGACGCGGGTCGCCAGCGCCATGACGACCTCCTCCATAGAGCAGTTCCCCGCGCGCTCGCCGATGCCGTTGACCGCGACCTCCACCTGCTGAGCGCCGTTGCGGACCGCCTCGATGGAGTTTGCGACGGCCAGGCCGAGGTCGTTGTGGCAGTGGACGCTGACGGCGACGTCCGCGCCGACGCGGGCGACGACGTCGGCGATCAGCGTCCCGAAGTCGTGCGGGATGGCGTAGCCGACGGTGTCGGGGATGTTGACGGTCGTCGCCCCCGCCTCCACCACCTCGTCCACGATGCGCATCAGGAAGTCCACGTCGGTGCGGGTGGCGTCCTGCGGCGAGAACTCCACGTCGTCCGTGTAGGTCAGGGCCCGGCGGACCGCGTCCACGGCCTGGCGGACGATCTCGTCCTCGGACGCCCCGTGCAGCATCGCCGTGCGGTGCACCTCGGAGGTCGACAGGAAGACGTGGATCCGCGACCGGTCCGCGGGCTTGAGCGCGTCGGCCGCGCGGCTGACGTCGTCGGGATGGCAGCGGGCGAGCGCGGCGATGACCGGCGCGCCGCCGGCGGTGCCGACCGTGCCGGCGACGGCCCGGACGCCCTCGAAGTCACCCTGCGACGTGATCGGGAAGCCGGCCTCGATCACGTCGACCTGCAGACGCGCCAGCTGCTCCGCGATCTCGAGCTTCTCCTTGACGTCCAGGGAGATGCCGGGCGCCTGCTCGCCGTCGCGCAGGGTCGTGTCGAAGATCCGTACGCCTGGTGTTTGCTGCTGGGACATGGGGTCTGCTCCTCGAATCCGGTCCGCGTGACGCACCCTGATGGGCTTCTCCGCGGGGGGCTCGAGTGCTGGTGGGTCCGCCCCGCGGCGTCAAAGAATGCCGAGGAGGATGAAGAGGCCGAGGATCAGGCCCGAGATGCGGACGCCCGCGACGCCGGCGCGTACGCGCCGGTGCGTCGAGCGGGAACCGTCCGTCTTCATCGGGTGAAGGTGTACGACCTCCGTGCCCCCGAGTCAAATAGGTGATCCACCAGCGGGGTCCCCGCGCTGCGTGTGCTTCCGCCGGAGTGTGCGCGGGGACACGCTTCCAGCGCCGTGCGCGACACGCTCCGCCCGCGCCGCCATCCATACCGTCGGGTTGTCAGTCCCCGACCCACGAAGGAGCGGCACGATGCCCGGAACCCTCGCCCCACCGCGTCCCGTCGAGACCGCGGACGAGCAGCGATCGCGCGAGACGGCGGAACTCGTCGCGGCGGTCGTCGCCGGCGACCATGGCGCCTGGGGGCGGCTGGTCGACCGCTTCAACGGCCTGCTGTGGTGGATCGCCCGCGCGCACCGCCTGGAGGCGGACGACGCCGCCGATGTCGTCCAGACCACCTGGCTGAAGTTCGTGCAGTCCGTCGACCGCCTGCGTGAGCCGGAGCGCGCCGGCGCGTGGCTCGCGACGACGGCGCGGCGCGAGTGCCTGCGGACGCTGCGCCAGCAGGGTCGTCAGGTGCCCACCGACGACGAGACGGTGCTCGAGCCGCCCGGCGCGTCGGCTCCCCTGCCCGAGGACGAGGTGCTCCGGTCCGAGCGCGACGCGGTGCTGTGGCAGGCCGTGGAGCAGCTGCCGGGCCGCGGCGGTCGCCTGATGCGGATGCTGCTGTCCGACCCGGCGCCGAGCTACGAGGAGGTCTCCGAGGCGCTCGGGATGCCGATCGGCAGCATCGGCCCGACCCGGGCCCGCTGCCTGGAGCGTCTGCGGCGGTCCGCCGGCGTCGCGGCGCTCCTGCCCGAGCTCGCCGGTCCCGCCATGGTGCTGACGTGAGCCGGCTCAGCGGGCCAGGCGCCGCAGGAGGTCGGGGGCGACGATCTCCGTGCTGCCGCGGCGCAGCGCCACGGCACCGCGTTTCTCGGCCGCCCGCAGCACCCGGTTGACCGTCGACCGGGTCGTGCCCGCCATCGCGGCCAGGTTCTCCTGGGTCATCGGCACGACCGTGGGGAGCCGGCCGTCACCGTACAGGTCGGCGAGCTCGCCGACGCGGCGGAGGACGCGGACGTCCGCCGGGAGGTAGAGGGCCTCGAGCAGGCGGGCCGAGACGCGCGCGAGGCGCTCTTCGAGCACGCGGACGAGGAACCGGTCGACCGACGGGTGCCGCCGCCGCAGGCCCTCGAACTGCGCACGGACGAGCGCCAGCGTCTCGACCGGTTCCAGCGCGATCACCGTCCCCGTCCGGCGCGCCCCGGCGGAGATCAGCGCCTGCTCGCCGAAGACCTCGCCGGCGCCGAGCACCGCGAGCAGCGCGACGTCGCCGAGCGGCGTGGTGACCCGCACGGCCACGCGGCCCTTGGCCAGCAGGTGCAAGGTGTCACCCGGGTCGCCGTCGTGGAACACGACCTCGTTGCGGGCGAACCGGCGGCGGACGGCGGCGGACAGGACCCGGGTGCGGTCCTCATCCGCGACGCCCTCCAGCAGCGGCCAGTCCATCCGGTCGGTCAGCAGGCCCCGCCGTCGAGCGCGTCGAGCTCGGCCTGGACTGCGGCAGGAACGATCGACGTGTCGCCGACGAGGAGGAGGTCGACCTCCGGGCTGCCGCAAGCGCCGACGAGCGATCGTGTCGGCTGCGGGACGCCGGCGTTGACGAGCAGCAGCGGGGCCCCCGCGTCTGCCGCGAGGCCTGCGGCGGCGAGGCCGAAGGCCCAGCCGTCCGGGTGCTCGCCGTTGAGAACGACGAAGTCCCGGCGGCCGGTCGTCGGCGTCGCCCACAGCTCGGTGGCGATGGCCGCCGCTGTCGCTGTCCGCTCCGGCCCGCTCACGCGCCGGGGGTTCGGCAGCCCGCCCTCGACCTCCGCGGACAGCGCGGCCGCGCCGCCGAGCACGATGGTGCCCGTCGGGGCGTCGGCGGCGAGCCAGGCGGCGACCGCCGGGTGCACGCCCTCGCGCGGCGTCACGACGATCGGCACGCCGGACCAGGCGGCGAACCCGCCACCGGTGACGGAGTCCGCCCAGCCGGAGGTCTCCTCGTCCGGGAAGGGGTAGGCGCGCGCGACGGCGACCTCGGTCACGTCCGGGTGCAGCGATCGCACCTTGTCGGCGACCTCCAGCGCGGTCTCGACGCGGGAGGGGCCGCCGAGGCGCTCCGTCGCGTAGCCGGCGGCGGTCAGCTCGTCCTCGACCGCCTGCCCGATCGCGACCGTGTCCCCGAGCAGGTAGACCGTGCCGCCGCCGGGGAGCACCCTCGC
>JACCXR010000031.1 GCA_013696915.1 Euzebyaceae bacterium | reverse complement strand
GCGCTGGCGGCCGCGGTCGACGCCCTCGCCGCGGCCGACCCGGCCGGGGAGAGCATCGACGTGGTCGCCGACGCCGCGTTGGCGGTGCAGCGGCTGCGCAACCGTCTGGACGCCGTCGGGCTGGGGCTGCTGGCCGCGGTCGACGCCCGCCAGGGCTACCAGCGCGACGGGGCGGTCACGACCGCGTCGTGGCTGCGGCACCGCGCCAACCTCGACTTCGGGCGGGCGGGTGTGCTGGTGCAGGCCGCCAGACGCCTGCGCGGGCTGCCGCTGCTGGCCGCCCACCTGTCCGCCGGCGACGTCACCATCGACCACGTCGCCGCGGTCACCCGCGCCCAGCAGCCCGCCAAGAGCGCCGCCGAGGCGGCCGCAGCCGGCCAGGTCGCCGACCTCACGGCAGCCCTCGCGGTCGCCCGGTCAGCACCCCCGCCACGGGCCGGCCCCCCACCAACGGCGCGCTACGGCTCCGGGGTGGAACTGCCCGCCGACACCGCCCGCCGGCTGCTGAGCACCCACCGTCATGGCCGTGCTCACCCTCGGCCCCTGGCGCGCGGTCAACGTCGGCGCCAAACACCGCACCCTGCCCGCCTGGCTGCGCACCGTGCTCGCCGCCATGCACCGCCACTGCCGCGGCCCCGACTGCGACCGCCCCGCCGCCTGGACCCAAGCCCACCACATCACCCCCTGGAACTCCCACCGCGTCACCGACCTCAACGACACCCTGCCGCTGTGCGCCGCCCACCACGACCTCATCACCACCAAAGGCTGGAGCGCCACCCTCGACCACACCACCGGCGACGTCACCTGGACCCGCCCCGACGGCCACACCACGTCGTCCCCCCGCCCCGCCGCTGACCG
Organism: Euzebyaceae bacterium; assembly: GCA_013696915.1. Classification (GTDB taxonomy): domain Bacteria; phylum Actinomycetota; class Nitriliruptoria; order Euzebyales; family Egibacteraceae; genus JACCXR01. Next base: position 19,846 of record JACCXR010000031.1, on the reverse strand, counting down.
CCACCCCGACACGCCCCGCGGGGCCGACGTGAGCCCGCTCGCCGGGTCGTTCCGGGGCCGGCGGATACCATGCTGATCGCGCACGCCCGGCCGAGGAGCTTTGAGTGCAGCTAGCTGTCAGCCTGCCGCTCACCGGTGTCCCGCTCGACCGGACGGTGGCGCTCGTCCGGCGGGCGCAGGGCCACGGCTACGCCGCCGCCTGGGCGAGCGAGGTCGCGGGGCCGGACTTCGCGTCGCTGCTCGGCGCGGTCGCCACCGGCTGCGACCTCGACCTCGGCGTGGCCGTCGCGCCGGTGCAGACCCGCAGCCCGTGGCTGCTCGCCGCGACGGCCGCGTCGCTGGCGCACCTGTCGGGCGGGCGCTTCACCCTGGGGGTCGGGACGTCGAGCGAGGTCATCGTCGAGCAGTGGTCCGGCGTGCCGTTCCACCGGCCGCTCGCGCGGTTGCGCGAGACTGTCGAGGTGCTGCGGGCCATGCTGGCCGGCGAGCGGGTCGAGGTCGACGGGGAGTTCGTGCGGTCGTCGGGCTACCGGCTGTTCGCCCCGCCGCCCACACCGGTCCCGATCGTCGTGGGGGCGCTCAACCCTGTCAGCCTTTGCCAGGCCGGCGCGATCGGCGACGGCGTCTGTCTGAACCAGCTCGCGCCCGAGCACGTCCCCATGGTCCTGGACCACGTCCGCGCGGGCGCCGATGCCGAAGGCCGGGACCCATCAGCTGCGAGCGTGGTGGCCCGCCTGTTCTGCTGGGTGACCGACGACGTCGCCGACGCACGCGCGCGGGTGCGCCGGACCTTCGCGCCCTACATCGCGACCAGCGTCTACAACCGGTTCTACCGCTGGCTCGGGTTCACCGAGGAGGCCGACGCGGTGCTGGCCGCGCTCGCCCGGGGAGACCGGACCGCGGCAGCGGCGGCGGTCAGCGACCGCCTGCTCGACGCCGTGACCGCCATCGGCGACGCCGGCGCGGTGGCGGGGCGCGTGCAGGCCTACGTCGACGCCGGCGTCACGGTGCCGGTCATCGCGACGATCGGCCCCACGGCCGACGACACCATCCGCACGCTCGACGCCATCGCCGGACGCCTTGCCCGCTGACCGCCGGGCGCGCCTGGCTCGTTCGCCGCCGGGCGCACTCGCCGCCTGGCTCGTTGACCGCCGGGCGCGCTCGCCGCCTGGCTCGTTGACCGCCGGGCGCGCTCGCGCGGGCCCGACTGCCCGCGCCAGCGGAGCGGCTACTGCCGGTAGGTCTCCACCGTGTCGATCGGCCTGGCTTCGGCCTCGTCCGGATCCTGCCCGGCGTTGCGCCGGGCCCGCCGCTGGCGCGCCAGTCCCAGCACTGGTCGAGCATCACCTCGAGCTCTGCGAGGCGGTTGTGGTCAGCGTCGTCGAGCGGCGTGGCGCCGCCGCGCTCGAACAGCTCGTGCTCCTCGTGCGACAGCGCCTGGATCCGCTCCAGGACCGTCCGGTCGTCCATGTTCGCCCCTATCGTGATCCGGCCCACACGCCGACCGGCGCCCAGTCAAGTGTGACGTCGACGAGGATCAGCTCGGTCGTGTCCAGCGCTTGAAGTTCGATGGACTGCTCTTCGTACAGTTTGGCGGCGTCGCCCGTCTGCAGGACCTCGTCGCCGAGAGCGAGTTCGCCCGACAGCACGTAGAGGTAGGCGGCGCGGCGGGATCCGGAGTCGTGTGTGACCACCACGCCCGGGCTCAGGCGGGCGACGAAGACGGCGGCGTCCTGGTGGACCTTGACGACGCCGTGGTCGGTCTCCTCCGACGAGGGGCCCAGCACCTTCAGCAGCCGGTCGGTGCGCTGCTCCCGGGTGAACTGGCGCTGCTCGGACGCCGGCGGCAGGCCGGCCGTGTCCGGCAGCAGCCAGAACTGGAGGAAGCGCATCGGCTCAGTCTGTGAGGCGTTGCGCTCGGAGTGCAGCGCGCCGCTGCCGAGCGTCATGCGCTGGATCGCCCCCGGCTCGAGCGTTCCGCCGCCCCCCAGGCTGTCGGCATGCCCGAAGAGCCCTTCCACGACGTAGGTGATGCCTTCGACGTCGGTGTGCGGATGCATCGGCCACACCGCGCCGGGGACGAGGCGATCATCGTTGAACACCCGCAGCGGACCGACCCCCATCTGGTCGGCGTCGCGGTAGTGGCCGAACGAGAAGTGCCACCGCGCCGAGAACCAGCCGCCCTCCTCCGCGTGGATCTCCTTGTCGCGCCGGACGGTGATCATGAGTCCTCCTGTGGTCGGCTCCGCGGCGCCCAGCCTAAGGCCCCCGGGACGCCAGGACCCCTCAGGACGCTACGACCCCGGAGAGCTCAGGCCGGCTGGAGCAGGTTCCGCTCGACGACGGTGGGTGCGTGCATGGAGCGGTAGCCGACCTGATCGAAACGGACCACGAGCACCTCGCCCTCGACCCGCTGCACGACCCCGGCGCCCCATTCCGGGTGCGCGACGGCGTCACCGGAGGCAAAGGGGCCGCTGCGGTCGGCGGCGACGCGCCGCTGCTCGGAGTCGACGTCCCAGTCGTCGACTTCGCGGCTCTCGGCGCGGCGCAGGCAGTTGTCACAGCGCAGGCAGAGCTCGGCGTCGTAGTCGTCGCCGAGGTAGTTGAGGAGGTACCGGCGCCGGCACGCCGTCGACTCCGCAAACGCGGCGACCATCTCCAGACGGGACTGCTCGACCTCGACCTGGATCGCCTGGTGGCCGGCCATCGCCTCCATCGCCTCGGCGGGGTTCCCACGCCATCTGATGCCGCGCTTCAGGCGGGTGACGAATCCGAAGCGGTCGAGGTCCTCGAGCAGCGAGACGGCGCCGGAGCGCGCCACGCCGGCGCCGTCGCAGACCGCGACCAGCACCTCGGCTTCAGGCGTCGACCGGGTGAAGCCGCTGAAGACGTGGATCATCTTCGCGATCGTCCGCTCGGACGGGCGGCTGCGGCGGTGCAGGTGCTCGTGGACCGAGCGGTCCTCGGGCCGGTAGAGCAGCACGCAGTCCGAAGGCTGGCCGTCGCGCCCGGCGCGGCCCGCCTCCTGCCAGTACGCCTCGAGCGAGCCCGGCATCGTGCGGTGGATGACGGCGCGGATGTCCGGCTTGTCGATGCCCAAGCCGAAGGCGCTGGTGGCGCAGAGGACCTGGAGCTCGCCGGAGAGGAACGCGTCTTGGACCTCCTCGCGGCCTGCCCGGTCCATGCCGCCGTGGTAGCGGCCGGCGAACAGGCCCTGGCCGAGCAGTGCGAGGGCGGTCTCCTCGGCCTCGCGGCGGGTGGTGCAGTAGACGACCGCCGACGCTCCGGGCCGGCCGGGGGCGGGGGCGGGAAGCAGCTCCGAGATGAGCTTGGCGAGCTGGCGGTCGCGGCGGTCGGCGTGGGTGACCCGCACGACGCCGAAGTGCAGGTTCGACCGATCGAATCCGCGGGCGACCAGCACAGGGTCGACGAGCGCGAGCTCCTCGGCCACGTCGCGGCGCACGGCCTCCGGGGCGGTGGCGGTCAGCGCCAGGATCGGGGGCCGGCCCATGGCCTGTGCGGCGGCCGCAAGCTCGCGGTAGGCCGGCCGGAAGTCGAAGCCCCACTCCGAGATGCAGTGCGCCTCGTCGATGCAGAACACGTCGACGGTCGCCGCCCGCAGCGCCGCGCGGACGTCGGGTCGCGCGAGCTGCTCCGGCGTGGCGAAGAAGAACTCCAGCCGGCCGGAGCTGAGCAGGTCGAGCAGTTCCGCCCGCTTCTGGCCCCGCACCGCCCCGGTCAGCGCGCCGACCTGACGACCGGTGCCGCCGTCCTCCCCGTCGGTGAGCCGGCGGACCTGGTCCTGCATCAGCGCGATCAGCGGTGTCGCCACCACCGTCGTGCCCTCGAGGACCGCGCCGGCGAGCTGGTACACGAGCGTCTTGCCCCCGCCGGTCGGCAGCACCGCGACCACGTCGCGGTGGGCGAGGACCGCTTCGAGGGCCTCCCGCTGGCCAGGGAGAAAGCTGTCGAGATCACTGAAGTGGGTGCGAAGCGCGGTGTCGAGGTCGATGGGCAACGGCACCCTTCGTGACGGTGTCGGCTTACGAGGCGGTGACATTCCCCCTTCTCCGCGGCGATACGCGGTCACCCCGGCCTACTGTGGGCTCATGGCCAGAGCTGAGACCGTCGAGGCGCCAGAACTGGCGCGACCAGGACAGCGGCGCGCAGCGGGCGGGGGTCCCTCGCGGGCGGCGGTCGCCGGGATCGCCGCCGCCGCGCTCGCGCTCGGCGTCAGCGAGCTGCTCGCCGGCCTGGTGAGCGCAGCCCCCTCGCTGGTCCTGGCCGTCGGGGCGCGCGTCGTCGACGCGGTGCCCGCGCCGGTCAAGAACTTCGCCATCGCCGTCTTCGGCACCGCGGACAAGAAGGCCCTGCTCGTCGGGATCGTCGTGCTGTCGGTGGCCGCCGGCGCCGCCCTCGGCGTCGCCGCGCGGCGGCGCTTCGCCCTCGGCGTGGCGGGGTTCGCGGCGTTCGCGCTGCTGGGGGCCTGGGCCGCCACCAGAGAGATCCAATCGAGCGCACTGCTCGGCGCCGCCTCTGCGGTCGTGTCCGCGACCGCCGGCGTGGGGGCCCTGCGGCTGCTTCTCGGTGCGGCGACTGCCGCGGACACTGCCCCGAGGTCGGGGACCGGCGGCGGGCGGCGGGCGTTCCTACGCCTCGCCGGCATCGCCGCGACCGCCGCCGTGGCCTCCGCGGTCGTCGGCCGGAGCCTTGTCCAGCGGACCGCCGTCGTGGGGACCAGGGCAGGGCTCGTGATGCCGCCGCCGGCCCGCGTGCTGCCCCCGCCCCCCGAGACGGCCACGCTCGACGTCGAAGGGCTCACTCCGCTCTTCACCCCCAACGCCGACTTCTACCGGATCGACACCGCCCTGTCGGTCCCGCGGGTGGACGTCGCGACGTGGCGACTGAAGGTCGGCGGCATGGTCGACCGCCCCTTCGAGCTGTCCTACGACGAGTTGCAGGCCCTGGGCGTGGTCGAGGTCGACGTGACCATCGCGTGCGTGTCGAACGAGGTCGGCGGCGGGCTCATCGGCAACGCGCGCTGGCTCGGCGTGCCGCTCGCCGCCGTGCTCGAGCGCGCCGGCGTCCAGGACGGCGCGAGCCAGGTCGTCGGGCGCTCGGTCGACGGCTGGACGGCCGGCTTCCCCACCGAACTCGCCCTGGACGGCCGCAACGCGGTCGTGGCCGTCGGTATGAACGGGGAGCCGCTGCCGCTGGAGCACGGCTTCCCGGCGCGCCTCGTCGTCCCCGGCGTGTACGGCTACGTCTCAGCGACCAAGTGGCTCGCCGAGATCGAACTTACGACCTGGGAGGCGTTCGACGGCTACTGGGTCCCGCGGGGGTGGGCGAAGGAGGGACCGATCAAGACCCAGTCCCGGATCGACGTGCCGCGCGCGGGCGCGGCGGTGGCCGCGGGGCGCCAGCCGATCGCGGGCGTGGCGTGGGCGCAGCACCGTGGAGTCGAAGCCGTCGAGGTGCAGGTCGACGACGGGGCCTGGGAGCCGGCGCGGATGGCGGAGGAACTCGACGTCGACGTCTGGCGCCAGTGGGTCCTCGAGTGGGACGCGACGCCGGGTCCGCACGTGCTGCGGGTCCGCGCGACCGACGCGGACGGCGCCACCCAGACCGAGCAGCGCGCGCCGGTCGCGCCCGACGGCGCCAGTGGCTGGCACACGGTCCACGTGAACGTCACCTAGTCGCTCGGGTTGACGCTCCGCTCCCAAGCTCGTGTCGCGCTCCCACCCTTTGAAGGGTAGGCGCCACCTGCGGCGCCTACGCTTCAAACGTTGGCCGGGGGCGCGGAGCGCTGGCGACCGGGCGCCTCCGGCTGGGGAGCGACGCGAGTCCGCAGGGTGGCTGACGCACCGTTGAAGGGTAGGCGCGACCTGCGGCGCCTACCCTTCGAACGTTGACTGGGGGCGGAAGACGTGGCGCGGGAGGCCGGCGCGCACGGGCGGGAGTGCTGGCGGCCGGGTGCGCCGCAGGCCGGTGGACGCGCGCAGCCTCGGCTAGCATCCGCCGCCGTGGACTTCGGCCAGAGCGACCGGGTGCGCGCCCTGGAGGACCAGGTGCGCGAGTTCATGCTGGCCGAGGTGCTGCCCAACGAGGAGCGGTACGCCCGCGAGGTCGCCGAGTCCGGCGACCCCCACCATCACCCGGCGGTGATGGAGGAGCTCAAGGGCAGGGCGCGGTCGGCCGGGCTGTGGAACCTCTTCCTGCCGGACCTCGAGTGGGGCGCGGGCCTGACGAACCTCGAGTACGCGCCGCTGTGCGAGTGGATGGGCCGCAGCCTCATCGGTCCCGAGTGCTTCAACTGCAGCGCCCCCGACACCGGCAACATGGAGGTGCTCGCGCAGTACGGGACGCAGGCGCAGCAGCAGGAGTGGCTGGTCCCCCTGCTGGAGGGTGAGATCCGCTCGTGCTTCTCGATGACCGAGCCGGACGTGGCGAGCTCGGACGCCCGGAACATCCGCTCACGGATCGTCCGCGACGGCGACGGCTACGTGGTCAGCGGCCGGAAGTGGTGGACAACCGGGGCGGCCAGCCCCCGGTGCCGGGTCAGCATCTTCATGGGGGTCACCGACCCGGACGAGGCGCCGTACCGGCGGCAGTCGATGATCCTCGTCCCGCTCGACGCTCCCGGGGTGACGATCGTCCGCAACCTCACCGTCTTCGGCTACGTCGACGTCGAGGGCCACTGCGAGATGGCGTTCGACGACGTCCGCGTGCCCGCCGGGAACCTGCTCCAGTCCGAGGGGGACGGCTTCCGCATCGCGCAGGGGCGGCTCGGACCCGGGCGGATCCACCACTGCATGCGTGCCATCGGCATGGCCGAGCGGGCGCTGGAGCTGATGTGCGGGCGCGTGGAGGAGCGGGAGACCTTCGGCAAGACCCTGGCCGAGCAGGGGGTCATCCAGAACTGGATCGCGCAGTCGCGCGTCGAGATCGAGCAGGCGCGCCTGCTCGTCCTCAAGGCGGCCTGGATGATGGACACGGTCGGCAACAAGGCGGCGAAGGCCGAGATCGCGATGATCAAGATCCTGGCGCCCACGATGGCGCTGAGAGTTTTCGACCGGGCCATGCAGGCGTTCGGCGGCGCCGGGATGTCACAGGACACGCCGCTCGCGACCTTCTTCGCCCACGCACGGACGCTGCGGCTGGTCGACGGGCCGGACGAGGTCCACCTCGCGAGCCTTGCGAAGCAGGAGCTGGGCCGACAGCGGGCGGGTCGGGAGGGCGCCGGGGGGACGGTACGCTGACCGCCATGACGAACCGCATCGCCGCCGCCGTGCTGCTCGCGTCGCTGTTCGCGCTTCCGGGATGCGCCGACGCGCTCGACGTGCTCGCACCGAAGGTCTTCTACGGCTTCGCCTCGTCGGCCACCGCCGACCAGCTGTGCGTCTCCGACGGCCGCGACGACGAGCCCGACCGGGAGCGCTGCTTCACCTTCGTGCAGGACGAGACGCGGTTCGAGCCCGAGCAGCCGCAGGAGTGGCTGCAGTCCGGCACGCTGCTGAAGATCGTCTACGAGGAGCGCGACGGCGACGAGCAGGTCGCGACGCTCGTGGAGCTCGCCGGCGACTGATCCCCCGCGGGGGGCTGTGGCCGTCGGTTACGATCGGCCCCACAGTGCGCGTCAGCACGCCGCCCAGCGACCGGGTGTCCGCGGGACCGGTGGGGCTCGTCGAGTTCAGGCTCCTCGGGCCCTTGGAAGTGGTGGACGGGACGCGCCTCATCGATGTCGGGCGGCCCAAGCTCCGCGCGCTGCTCGTCGTCCTGCTCCTGAACGCGAACCGGGTCGTCTCGCCGGACCGGCTCGTCGACGAGCTCTGGGGCGACGCCGCGCCGGCCAGCGCGGCGGCCAACGTGCACACCTACGTCTCGCTGCTGCGGCGCACGCTGGAGCCCGGCGCCGCGGGCTCGCGCTCTGGCGGGGAGCGGCGTTGGGCGAGCTCGCGTCCGAGCCCTTCGCCCATCTCGCCGCAGCGCGCCTTGAGGAAGCTCGCCTCACCGCCGTCGAGGGCCGCGTCGAGGCCGGCCTGGCGCTCGGGCAGCACGCGGCGCTGGTCGGAGAGCTCGAGGCGCTCGTCGCCGAGCATCCCCTGCGGGAGGCGCTGCGCGCCAAGCTGATGCTCGCGATGTACCGCAGCGGCCGCCAGGCGGACGCCCTGGCCGCCTACCAGCAGCTCCGCCGCATCCTCGACCGAGAGCTCGGACTGGAACCGTCTCCCGAGTTGCACCGCCTGGAGGAGGCGATCCTCCTCCAGAAAATCCGAACTCGACTGGGTGCCGCCGGCCGCGGAGCCGGTCGCCGCGCGCCCGGCCGGCGCCCTGCCCGCACCGACGACCGATCTGGTCGGCCGCGACCGCGAGCTCGGTGACGTCGTCCGCCTGCTGAGCGGGACGCGCCTGCTGACGCTGACCGGCCCGGGGGGGATCGGCAAGACCCGCCTGGCGGTCGCCGCCGCCGAGCGCGCCGCGCCGGCCTATCCCGACGGCGTGGTGTTCGCAGGGCCGGCACCGGTCGCCGACGGCGCCCTCCTGCTCCCGACCGTCCTGCGCGCCCTGGCCGTCCCTGAAACCGCCGAGCGTTCGGCCCTCGACGCCGTCGCCGGCCACATCGGCGACGGGAGGCTGCTGCTCGTGCTCGACAACCTCGAGCACCTGCTCCCGGCCGTGACGCTCCTCGGAGAACTCCTGCAGCGGTGCCCCAACGCCTCGGTCCTCGCGACCAGCCGGACCCCGCTGCACCTCTACGGTGAGCGCCGGTACCCGGTGCCGCCGCTCGCGCTGGCCGGCGACGGCGACCCCGCCGCCTCGGCGGCCGTCGAGCTGTTCGTCCGGCGCGCGCAAGCCGTCGATCCCGGCTTCGACCTCACCCGCGACAACACCTCGGAGCTCGGTGCGATCTGTCGCGCCCTGGACGGACTGCCCCTGGCCATCGAGCTGGCGGCCGCCCGCGTCGACGCGCTGGCACCCCACGAGATCAAGGCCAGACTCGAACACCGGCTGGACCTGCTCACCGACGGCGCGCGGGATCTCCTCGACCGCCAGCGCACGATGAGGGGGCGATCGACTGGAGCTACGCACTCCTGCCCGCAGCGGCGCAGCGGCTGTTCGCACGGTTCGGGGTGTTCGCGGGCGGAGCGACGGCCGATGCGATCGGCGTCGTCGCGGGCGAGGCGGTGCCGCACCCCGCGGACGCGCTCGCCGCCCTGGTCGACAGCGCGCTCGTCCTCCGGATCCGCAGCGGGTCGACGCCCGCTTCGACGTGCTCGAAACGTTCCGGGCGTACGCGCTCGAGCGGCTCGTGTCCGCGGGCGAGGTCGCGGACGTCCGGCGCCGGCACGCGCTGCACTACCTCGACGTCGCGGAACGGGACCGGCCGCCCTTGGGCCACACCGACATCCGCCGCCGCACGTGGCTGGAACCGGAGACCGCCAACCTCCGGGCGGCGCTGGACTGGGCCCTGGGGGCGGAGCCCGCGCTCGCCGGGCGGCTCGCCGCGGCCCTCTGGCGGTGGTGGCTCGACTCGGGAACGGCGGTCGAGGGCCTCGGCTGGGTGGACCGGGCGCTCGTCGCCCCGGGCGGGCCGGCCGGCGTCACGCGCGCCGAGGTGCTGCTCGCGCGGGGCAATCTCGGGATGAACGTCAATCGGTACCGTTCCGTGGGCGAGGACTTCGCCGAGGCGCAGGCGATCTGGAACCGGCTGGGCGAAACCGCCGGCGAGGCCCAGGCCCTGTTCGGGCTGGCGAGCGCCTGGTACCGGCAGGAGCGGCCCGCCGAGGCCGCCGGGCTGGCCCGCCGCGCCGGAGCGCTGGCCGAGCGGGCCGGAGACCACGCCTGCCAGGTACGCACACTGGCGCTCCTCGGCGCCGTCGCCGAGGGGAAGGGCGACGCTCCTGCGGCGAAGGCGCTGTACGCGCGGGCCCTCCGTCGCCCGCACGCTGGGGTACGCGCCCGACATCGCACGCTGCGGCGCTCAGCTCGCCATGGCGACGTTGGCGGAGGGAGACGTCACTGGGGCGGCGGCGCTGGCGGAGGAGGCGGTGACAGCCGGACGGGACAGTGGCTCGCTGGCCGCACTGCGCTTCGCCCTCATGCTGAGCGGCGTGACCGCGCTCGAGCGCCGCGACCCGCGGTCCGCCGCGGACCGGTATCGGGAGGCGCTCACGGTCTGCCGTGACACCGGTCAGCGCCACGAGGCGCTCAACTGCCTGGAGGGGCTCGGCGCGGCGGCTCACCTGGCCGGTGACCGGCTGCGGGCCGCGCGGCTCTTCGGCGCGGCCCGCGCGCTCCTGAACGCCGGCGGCCTGCACCCCGAACCCGGCGCCGACCGCGACTGCTACGACCACCATCTCGCCGCGCTGCGGAGCGCGTTGGCGGGCGAGGTGTTCCAGGCCGAATGGGCGGTGGGCCGGGCGATGACGTTCGACGAGGCGGTGGCGCACGCGCTGGAACCCGCCACCGTGTAGCGGACGTATAGGCCGGCTCCAGACGCTTCCGGCACGGTGCGGTGGTCAGGGCCGGCCCGCGGAAGGCCGGTCCCCAACCTGCGGGAGGCAACTCATGGCTTCGACGGTGATCGGTGTCCCCAGACGCACGGTGGTCACGACGGCGCTGGTGGTCGGTCTGTTGGCCGCGCTCGTCGTCAGCGCCGCCCCGGCCCGGGCGGCGACGGGCAGCATCGTGTTCATCAAGGACAACAACGTGTGGATCATGGCCGCCGACGACCCGGCGGCGGCACGGCCCGTCACCACCGACGGGACGGCCGACAACGCCTACAGCATCCCGGCGCAGTCGGACGACGGGGTCGTGTACGCCGTCACGGCGGGCGGGCTCGGCGACATCGTGCGCATGGACCAGGACGGCACCCGGATCGGCGCGCCGTTCCGCCCGGAGTCGCTGGCGGTCATCGACGGTCTCCGGCTGTCTCCGGACGGCGCGTTCCTGGCCGTCACCTCGACCGAGAGCGTCCGGGACGGCGCCGACCTCATCCGCCTCTTCGAGGTCGACTTCGTCCACGCCGACGGCCGTGACTCCTCGTCGCTGCCCCAGGATCTCGACGGCCGGCACCCCGTGTGGTACAGCCCGACCGGCGTGGTCCTCGTGCCCCACGCCGAGCTGCACTACGAGATCGGCGAAGGGCTCGCGACCTACGAGCTCGGTGACGACACCCACGGTCCGTGGTTCGACGCCTGCCCCGACGTCTTCGCAGACTGCGTCATCCCCGGCCTTCCGGACGTCACGCGCGCGCTCGACCGGCTGGCCGTCAACGACCCCCGGAACTCGTTCGGCACGGAGCCGGCGCTGATCGTCGTCTACGACATGGCCGGCGCGCCTCCCGCCCAGCCGACGAGGACGTGCACGTTCGCTGGGCCGGAGGGGGTCGGCAACGTCTTCAACGTCGTGTGGTCGCCCGACGGCGACGCGCTGGCTTGGGACCTGGGGACGGCGGGCGCCGAGGACACCCCACCGCCTGCCCCCGGCATCTACGTCGCGACGGGCTTCAGCGGCGGCGACTGCGAGGCCGCCTTCTCCAGTGCGCAGCTGGTCGTGCCCGACGCCGGGCAGCCCTACTGGAGCGCGGCGCCGCTCGGCGCGTCGCCCGGACCGACCGAACCGCCGACCGAACCGCCGACGGATCCGCCGATCGTGCCCGGCGCACTCGTCGACGGCGGGCGGCTCGACGGCGGCGGCAACGCCGACCCGATCGGACAGGCGATCGCCACCTCCCGGTTCCTGTTCGGCGACGGCGCGGCGTCCCGGGTGGTGCTCGCCACGGCCGACCGGTTCCCGGACGCCCTCGCCGGTTCGGCACTGGCGGGCGCTCAGGGGCCGATCCTGCTCACCCCGACCGGCGGCCCGCTCGACCAGCGGGTGGGGGAGGAGATCGCGCGCGTCACCGGCGGCGACGGCGCCGTGCTGACGCTGGGCGGGACGGCGGCGGTGACCGAGGAGGCTGCGCTGCAGGCACGCGCCGCAGGCGGCGACCGGCCCTGCGCCGCGCCGTTCCCCGCGGACTGCCGCTACGCCGGCACCGGCCGGGAGCACACCGCGGCGTTGATCGCGGCGACCGTGCGGGCCGAGCACGGCTTCTCGGCCGCGCTGGTGGCCCGCGGCGACGAGTTCGCCGACGCCATCACGGGCGGCGCGTTCGCCGCCGCGAGCGGCGTGCCGATCCTGCTGACTCCTTCCAACCAGCTCAACGTCGACACCGAGCGGTTCCTCGCCGAGAACGACATCTCGGCGGTGATCGTCCTCGGGGGCACGGTCGCCGTCGACCAGCCCACCTTCGACGCGCTCCCCGGCGTCAACAAGGGCCGGATCGCCGGCGCGGAGCGCACCGCCACCGCCGCGGCCATCGCCACCGACCTGTGGCCGACCACCGGGTTGGATCCCGCCGGGGCGGTCCTGGTCAACGTGCGCGACGCCAACGGCTGGCAGACCGCTCTGTCAGCCGCGGTCGCCTCCGCCGTGTTCCACGCCCCGCAGGTGGGCGTGGAGAACCCGCCGGCAGCGATCGGCACGCAGGCCGCCACCTATCTCGCCGGTGCGGACGGGCCGGTCATGGCCTTCGGTAACACCGCCCTGGTCTCCGTCGACCAACTGCAGCAGGCGGCCGCCACGGGCGGCTGACGCTCCCCGGAGGCCGGCGTCGCTGGGACCCGTGCCCAGCGGCGCCGGATGTCCGTGGCTCACACGTACTTGCCCATGCCGCCGGCGACGTCGATGACCGCGCCGGTGATGTAGCTGGCGCGGTCGCTCGCGAGGAACGCCACGAGGCCGGAGACCTCCTCGACCCGGCCGAAGCGGCCGAGGGGCACCTCCTGGGCGGCGAGGCGAGCGAAGAACTCCTCTTCGGTCAGCTCCGGCGCCCGGCGCTCGCGGATGTTGCTCCACTGCGGGGTCGCGACGAAGCCGATGTTGACGCTGTTCACCAGCACGCCCTCGGGTCCCAGCTCCTGGGCGAGCGCCTTGTTGAAGTTGAGGCACGCGGCGCGGTTGACGGTCGTGGCGAAGAAGGCCGGGTCGGGGTACTTCGCGTAGACCGCGTTGACGTTGATCACGCGCGGCGCCCCGCTCGCCCGCAGGTACGGCAGCGCCGCGCGGGTGCAGCGGATCTGCGAGAACAGCTTGACGTCGAGGTCGCGCTGCCAGTCCTCGTCGGTGAGCGACGCGAAGGACCCCGGCCGCGCCCCGCCGGCGTTGTTGACGAGGATGTCAATGCCGCCGAGCGCGGCCGCGGCACCCTCGACGAAGGCGGAGACCTGCTCGGGGTCGGTCACGTCCGCGACCGCGGCGTGGACCGTGCGCCCCGACCGGCGCAGCCGGGCGGCGGCGGCCTCCACCTCGTCGGCGTGGCGGGCGCACACGGCGACATCGACGCCCTCCCCGACGAACTCGTGGGCGACGGCGAGCCCGATGCCCTTCGAACCTCCCGTGACGATCGCGCGGCGGTCCTTCAGGCTCAGGTCCATCTCACGACCTGCGCTCGTCCGCGGCGTCGAGCTGGGCGGCGGCATGCTCCAGCAGGGAACGGCGGGGCGGGTTGAAGACGTCGACCTCGGTGCATCCGGACTCGAGGGTGCGTGCGGCGTGGGGCACCCATGACGGGACCACCGCGACGTCGCCCTTGCGCATCATCCGCACCTCGCCGTCGAGCTCGAACTCGAACTCGCCGTCCAGGACGATGACGATCTGCTCCTCCTCGTGCACGTGGCGGGGCGCCGCGGTGTGCGGGGCGAAGGTGACGAAGTTCGTCATGGTGCGCTCGCCGAGGACGGGGCGGAACTGTAGTCCCGGGACGAACTCGACCGCCGGGACGCTGGCGACGTCCACGAACCGTCCCGGTGCGGTGGGGACACCGCCGGCCTCGGTGGTGAAGTGCTCGCCGCTCATACGGTCCTCTCGGAGGAGTGGGTTGTCGGGTTTTCAGACCGACGGGGTGAAAAAGTAGGTGTGGCGCTCGGCGATCAGGTCACCGCGCATCATGAAGAAGTCGGCGAATCGGACCGACACCTCACGGCCGTCCTTGAGCACACCGTCGAAGCGGCCCCGGACCCCGACGCGATCACCGTCGGCGATGACGTCGTCAAGGGTGTGCCGGCCGGTGTCGATCACGCGCTCGGAGCCGTAGAAGCGATCCAACTCCTCCTTCCCGCGGAGAGGTTCGTAGCCCGGACGCTCGTAGACAGCATCCTCGGCGAACAAGGCGAGCATGCCGTCCAGGTCGGGCGCGTCCACGAGCTCGTAGTAGCGCTCGACCCGCTGCCGGGCGGCGCCGCTCGATAGGGGTTCGGACACGTTGGGGCTCCTCCTGTGGGGGTCGGGCGCGCCAGGACACGAGCTCGACCGGCGTGGGGCCGATGACCTCGCGGCTGGTGGCGTCGGGGAACACGAGGTCGAACAGGGACTGGTCGCTCGAGTGCAGGGCGGTGACGGCGAAGCGCCCGCCGTGGTGACGGAAGCTCCAGAACGAGTTCTCGCGGTGTGAGCCGTAGACGACCGCTCGGCCCTCGCCGGAAAGGTAGACGAAATCCGCCTGTCCGGAAAGCGCCCTTGCGCACCTCGACGAGGGCGTCGGCAGGTCCACGGTCTCCCAGCAGCTCGCGGAACAGCTGGAAGGCGACCTCGCTGTCGGCCGCCCCTGCGGCAGCCCCGAGAAGCGCTTCCGATGCGTCGTGGCGGCGCAGTAGTCCGTTGTGGCTGAACGCGAACGCCGTGGAGCCGTGGACGAGCGGCTGGGTGTCTGCGAGATCGACGGTCGACAGCCGTGAGGGCCGGCGCGGGGTGGCTCGAACGCCCAGAGCTCGAGCTCGCTGAACGGCCGCGGCTCCGGCCAGGCGACGGTGAGGATCTCGCGCATGGGGGCCTCCGGCCGCGCCGCTAGCCTTGACTGGAGCCAGAGGAACGGATCGGCATGGCGGGAAAGGCGTTGTTCGCGCATCACGGGGCGTACTCCTCGCTCGGGCTGATCGCGGCGCGGGCGGAGCAGCGGGGGTTCGACGTCGTCCCCGTCCGCTCTCCACAGCACGGACTGGACCCGCGCGACTTCACGCTCGTGGTTCTGCTCGGCTCGGAGTCGGCCGTGTACGACGACGGCGTGCCGTGGCTCGCTCCGGAAGCCGCCTTCGTCGACGTCGCCTTGTCTGCCGGCGTCCCGGTGTTCGGAATCTGCTTCGGGGCGCAGCTGCTGTCGGCCTGTCTCGGCGGGACGGTCGAGCCGGCGCCCGCGGTGGAGCTGGGATGGGTCAACGTCGAGACCCGCGCGCCGGAGCTCATCGAGCCGGGCCCGTGGTTCCAGATGCACGGCGACACCTGCACGCTGCCGCCGGGGGCGGTCGAGCTGGCCCGCAACGACCACGGGCTGCAGGCGTTCGAGCTCGGCGCCGCGCTCGGTGTGCAGTTCCACCCCGAGGTCACCGAAGACGAGGTGGAGCGGTGGCTGGCGGAGGCGCCCGAGTTCGTCGACCGTGCAGGCGTCACGCCCTCCGAGGTCATGACGGCGACCGCGGAGGTCATGGTCGGCGCGCGGCGGCGCGCCGACCGCCTGTTCGACCGCGTGTGGGAGCGCATCGGGCGATGACCACCGGGTCCCTTCCCGCGGCTTGGCAACCCGCGCGGGTCACCCACCTCACGCGCGGTCCTGGGCCGCTGCGGTTGGCGTGGCGAGCCGCAGGTGGCCTCACCACCGGCTTGGCGCACTTCGTCGGCGATCCACTCCAGATGCTCGTCAGTGCGCGCGTCGAGCGCCAAGGCGACCAGCCTGTCACCCAGGTGGGCAACACCGAGGGTCTTGAGGCGCCGCCACACGGCGATGCGCGGCGTGGACGGCGCACGCGGCATCCGGTAGGACAGCAGCGCCCAGCAGGCCCACTCACTCATGGCGTGCCGACCACTCATGGCGTGCCGACGGTGACGGCAGCGAGCAGTCCGAGCGCAGCGCAGGCCGCCAGGGTCTTCATGACGCTCAGCTTGAACCGGAAGATCGCCAGAAGCGCCACCGCCGCGATGCCCACGGCCGCGGCGTTGACGCTGGACATCTGCGGCGCCAGCAGCCGCGTGCCGTAACGGTGGACCGTGTCGACCTGCTCGAACGCGGTGTTCACCGAGAACCACACCGCCAGGTTCAGCACCACACCCACAACTGCCGCGGTGATCGCCGACAGGGCGGTGGACAGTGATCGGTTGCCGCGCAGCCGCTCGATGAACGGCGCGCCGGCGAAGATGAACATGAAGCACGGCGCGAACGTCACCCATGTCGTCAGCAGCGACCCGACGATGCCGGCGGCCAGGGGCGACAGCATGCCGGGGTTGCGGTAGGCGGCGAGGAACCCGACGAACTGCACGACCATGATGAGCGGACCCGGGGTGGTCTCTGCCATTCCGAGGCCGGTCAGCATCTCTCCCGGCCGCAGCCAGCCGTGGCCCGCGACGGCCTGCTGAGCGATGTAGGCCAGGACCGCGTACGCCCCGCCGAACGTGACGACGGCCGACTGGCTGAACAGCATCGCCTGCTGCGCGTAGACGCTGCCCGACGCGAACAGCAGCAACACCGCCACCGGCGTCAGCCACAGCACCAGAGCCACCCCCGCAGCGGCCCTCGCCGACCTTGCCGACGACCGACTGACGGCGGCGCCGTCCTCGTCGATCAGTGCCAGGTCCGAACCAGCCGCCGCGCCGGCGTGGCAAGGCGTTCGAAACAGCTCGGGGCGCACCCGACCGCCGACGTAGCCGATGCCGCCCGCAGCGACGACGATGACCGGAAACGGTACCTCGAGGAAGAAGACGGCGACGAAGGCCACCACTGCCAGAGCCACCTGCGCGCGGGTTTTCAGCGCGCGGCGGCCGATACGCAGCACCGCCTCCGCGACGACCGCGACGACCGCCGCCTGCAACCCGAAGAACAGTCCGCTGACCACGCCCACGCCCCCGTAGAGGGCATACACGACAGACAGGGCGAGGATCGCGATGGCACCTGGCAGCACGAACAGGACACCCGCCATGACGGCGCCGACGTTGCCGTGCATCAGCCAGCCGATGTAGGTCGCCAGCTGCTGCGCCTCCGGGCCCGGCAGGAGCATGCAGAAGTTCAGCGCGTGCAGGAACCGCTGCTCGCTGATCCAGCGGCGCTCCTCGACCAGGAACCGGTGCATCACCGCGATCTGGCCGGCCGGACCGCCGAAGCTGTTCACCGCCACCTTGGCCCACACGCCAAACGCCTCACGCAGGCCCACGCCCTGCGCCCCGCTCGCGGCACCGACGGAACGCCGGCGTACCGCCCGGCCCAGCCTGCCCGAACGCTGCGTAACCACGGTTCCACGATGTGCGGGATACACCCGACGCGCAAGCGTCCTCCCCTGGTGGGATCAGCCGCTGCCGCCCGCCGCCCGCGCGACCAGTGACCACAGGCCGAGCCCGCCTCTCGCCTGAACAGCCGCGGCCACGGCCGCCCGCCTCTACCTCGCCGCCGCCCTGCGCTGATCCCCCAGATCGAGACGACCAACGCCGTCGGGACTCGTGTTCATCTTGTTCATCCCCGGTGCCACTCGACCGTCGGTCCCGCCCACGGCACGAAGGACCTCAAGCTCCAGCCGGGCACCTCCACGCCACGATCGCCGGAAGCCCCGGCCCGCACCGCACCCTCAGGGGCGGGCGGCGGCTTCCGCCGCGCGCTCGACGCGGAGGTCGTCCAGCGTCACGGGGCCCGCGCGCTCGATGACGGCGACGATCTCGTCGCCGATTAGCTCGTCGCGGTCGAGCAGGGCGTCACGGAGAGCCTCGACGACCCGGCGGTTGCGTTCGAGGTCGGCGGTGACGCGCTTCTTCGCCTCGTCGAGGAGGGCGTCGACGCGCGGTCGGGTGACGGGGTCGGCGAGCACCCGGCCCACGAGGTTGGTGTCGTTGAAGGCGGTGTTCTCCACCGCCGCGAGCGACACCAGGGAACCGGCCATCCCGCTGGACCCGACGATCTCGCAGGCCACCCGGGTCGCGGCGACGAGGTCGGACCCGGGACCGGTCCCGGCCTCGGAGAACCACAGCTCCTCGGCGCACATGCCGCCGAGGGCGATGTCGACCATCGCGTACATCTCGCCCCGGGTCCGCGTCCAGACCTCCTCGGGGTCGCCGTGGGCTAGCAGCCCCAGGGAGCCCTTGCGTTTCACGATCGACAGCACCTCGAGTGTGCGGGTGCCGGCGAGGTAGGCCGCCGTCGCGTGCCCCGCCTCGTGGGTCGCCACGGTGCGGCGCTCGCGGTCGGTGTAGGGGACCGGGTTGGCAAGGCCGATCTCGCTGTCCAGCCGAGCCCGCTGGACGTCTGACCACGTCATGCCGTCGTGGCCGTGCTTCAGGCCCATGACCAGCGCCTCGTCGAACAGTGCCTCGATCATGACGGGGGTGTAGCCGAAGGTCTGGCCGGCGAGCTGGTCCCGACGGGCGTCGTCGTCGAGTTCCGGCAGGTGGGACTTGCGCCCCAGGAAGTAGTCGATCAGTTCGCGGCGGGCCTGCTTCGCGGGCAGCTCGAACGACAGCCGCCGGTCGAAGCGCCCCGGCCGGAGGAGGGCGGGGTCGAGATTGTCGGCGCGGTTCGTCGCGGCGATCACGAGGATGTTGTGGTCGACCGGCTTGCGGGCCCTGATCTGGCGGCCGGCGGGCAGGTAGCGGTTGACCGCGCCCGCGACGGCGTTGACGACTCGGTCGCCCAGCGGCGGGGTGTCGAAGGACTGCAGCTGGACGAGCAGCTCGTTCACGACGCCGCCGGTGCCCTCGCTGGAACCGAAACGAGCGACCTCGAGCGAGCGCGCCACCGACGGCATCGGCGAGGAGTTCAGCCCGTTGCGGGTCATCGCGATCGCGTCGATCTCCTCGATGAAGCCGATGGCGCCGCCCTCGCGCCGGGCGGTCTTGCGGAGCTGCTTGAAGTAGCTGCGGATCTTCCGTGCCGTCGCCCCGTACCACATCGACTGGAAGCTGGTGGCCGACACGAACAGGAACGGCACCCCGGCCTGGCGGGCCATCGCTTTGGCGAGGTGGGTCTTGCCCGTCCCGGGGGCGCCCTCGAACAGCAGGCCCCGGCGGGGCCGCCCACCCAGCCGGTCCCGATAGAGGGCGTAGGCCAGAAAGGTGTTCAGCGTCTTCGTGACCTCGTCGACGACGGTGTCGAGGCCCTTGACGTCGTCGAAGGTCGTCTCGATCTGCTCCGGACGGTAGAGCACGTGCGGCGACCGGCCGGCGAACAGCGGCATCGCCAGGGCGCCGCCAAGCGCGAGGACCAGCAGCAGCGGCAGCAGGTACAAGCCCCAGTCGGGGGGCAGCGACGGCAGCGCGAGGACGTTGAATGGATCGCCGACCAGGATGCGCCGCCACAGGAGCGCGCACGGGACCGCGAGCAGCGCGGCGAGCACCCGCAACCGACCGAGCCGGGCCCGCTCGCGCGCCACGCCGACGTCCGCGCCGGCGACACCTATCAGCGCCCCGCCGAGCCGTGCCGCAACCGACCCCGCAACCGATCCCGCATCCGCCATGCTGGCTCCCCGCCTCCGAATTGGACCACCCGCCCGGAGTGTGCCTTATCTGCAGTCGCAACGCTACGCTGCGTAGACTTTTCCCCAGAATCGATGAGAAGAGCCGGGCGGGACACGGCATCGTCTCAGCTTCCTGCGTGGTGCGGACGATGCCTCCTACGCTGAGGTTCTTGTCGACGTCATGCCGGCGCGGGTGGCCGGAGCGGCGGCTCCCGGCTCGGTGCCCGAACGGGCGGCGCAGCGACCGTCCCATCACCGGACGGGAGTCCCCGGGACCCGGTGCCCGGTGTCGGGGCGGTCCGGCCCCGCCGGTCCAGCTT
>JACCXR010000027.1 GCA_013696915.1 Euzebyaceae bacterium | reverse complement strand
GGCCACCCCGCGCGCCGTCCAGTCCACCTCGCCCTGCCCCTGGCGGGGCGCGTTGACCAGCAGCAACCACGCCTCGTGACCGGCGGGGGCGACCGCCGCGTCATCTGGCACCGACAGGTAGGGCGTGAGGTCCTCCACCGGCCGGGGATCTTGCCCGAACAGCGCGTCGAACTCGGCGTCGTAGTCGGCGGGGAACAGCACGCTGTGGTGGGCCAGCCCCGACGTGGCGCCCTCGACGCCGAGCAGGACCACGAACCCCCGACAGCGAGGGCGTGGCACGGCACAGGCGTCGCCTGACCGGTCCGGCCCGCCGATCGGCGACTAGGTTGCCGTACAAGTGACGCGCGTCGGCGTTGGCAACCACCACGTCGGCGCGCAACCGCGAGCACTTTTGAGATCAGCCAGTGCGCGGCCCCGCAGGCTGACGCCCCGGGGAACGTTCAACGGGGTTCGCAAGGGGGGGTAGCTCGCGAATCACCCCCGCCGCCGCCCCGGCCGAACCGCAGCGAGGGCATGCCCCCAAGCGCCACGGCCGCGTCCATCGCTGTTGACATTCCGCCGGCCATTGGCGAGCGTGCCGCCATGCGTCCCGACCTCGTCGTCCGCGGCCGGCGGGTCGTCACCCCGCAGGGCGCCCGGCCCGCTGCGGTGCACGTGCGCGGCGGGATCATCGAGCGGGTGGCCGCCCACGACGAAACGCCCGTCGGCGCGGAGCTGGTCGACGCCGGCGACGCCGCCATCCTGCCGGGGCTGGTCGACACCCACGTCCACGTCAACGAGCCGGGGCGCACCGAGTGGGAGGGGTTCGCCACCGCGACCCGCGCCGCGGCCGCGGGCGGCGTCACGACGATCGTCGACATGCCGCTGAACAGCGTCCCCCCGACCACGACGGTGGCGGCGCTGGAGGCCAAACGCGCCGCCGCCGAAGGCCGCTGCTGGGTCGACGTCGGCTTCTGGGCCGGCGCCGTGCCGGGCAACGCCGGGGACTTCTCCGGCCTGGCGGCCGCCGGCGTGTTCGGCTTCAAGGCCTTCCTGGTCGACTCCGGCGTGGGCGAGTTCCCGCCGGTCGACCTCGACGAACTGGAGAAGGCCGTGGCGGCGGCCTCCGGGCAGGACCGGCCGACGATCGTCCACGCCGAGGCGTCCGGCCCCATCGCCGCGGCGACCGCCGCGGCCGCCGGCGCGGACCCGCGGTCCCACGCGACCTGGCTCGCGTCGCGGCCGGACGCCGCCGAGGTCGAAGCCGTCGCCGGGCTCGCCGCCCTGAGCCGCCGCCTAGGGGCGCGGGTCCACGTGCTCCATCTGTCCTCGGCCGAGGCCCTGGAGAACCTGCGCGCCGGCCGCGCCGCCGGCGCCCGCCTGACCGCCGAGACGTGCCCCCACTACCTCACCCTGGCCGCCGAGGACATTCCGGACGGCGCCACCGACCACAAGTGCGCGCCGCCGATCCGGTCGCGGGCCAACCGCGAGCGGCTCTGGCAGGGGCTCGCCGACGGCACCGTCGGCATGATCGTCTCCGACCACTCGCCGTGCCCGCCCGCGCTGAAGCGGCCCGACACCGGCGACTTCATGCAGGCATGGGGCGGCATCGCCTCCCTGCAGCTGGGCCTGGCGGTGGTGTGGACCGCCGCCCGCGAGCGCGGCCACGACCTGTGCGACCTCGCCCGGTGGATGAGCGCGGCGCCGGCGGCGCTCGCCGGTCTGGAGCGCAAAGGCGCGATCGCGGAGGGCCGCGACGCCGACCTGGTGCTCTGGGACCCCGACGCGGCGTTCGTCGTCGACCCCGCGGCGCTGGCGCACCGCCACCCCGTGACGCCCTACGCCGGCCGGCGGCTGCGCGGGGTCGTCCGGGCGACCTACCTGCGCGGGCGGCCGGTGCACACCGACGGACGGTGGGCCGCGGAGCCCGCCGGCCGGCTGCTGCGCAAGGGGTCGGCGTGACCGGCTTCGCCGACCTCGTCGACCTCGCCGCGGGCCGGCTGGGCGGCATGGTCCTGGCCGCCAACGACGAGTTCTTCGCCGAGAAGGAGAACCTCCTCAGCCCCCTGCCGCCGGTGTTCGAGGCCGGCCGCTACACCGACCGCGGCAAGTGGATGGACGGGTGGGAGACGCGCCGCCGGCGGACCCCCGGGTCCGACTGGGCGGTCGTGCGGCTCGGCGTCCCCGGGGTCGTCCGCGGCGTCGTGGTCGACACGACCCACTTCCGCGGGAACCACCCGGAGGCGTTCTCGCTGGAGGGCTGCGCGGTCGAGGGGGACCCGCCCGCCGCCGAGGTGCTCGCCGACGGCGTCCGGTGGCACGAGCTGGTCGGTCGGACGCCGCTCGTCGGCGACTCGGCGCAGAGGTTCGCCGTCGACGACGCGCGACGGGTGACCCACGTGCGGCTGGTCATCCACCCCGACGGCGGCGTCGCCCGACTGCGCGTCCAGGGGGACCCGCTGCCGGATCTGCGCCGGCTCGCCGACCGCGCGGGGGGCATGGACCTGGCCGCCGTCGTCAACGGCGGGCAGGTGACGGCCGCGAGCGGGGAGTTCTTCGCCTCCCGCCACAACCTCGTGATGGTCGGCGACTCCGTGCACATGGGCGACGGTTGGGAGACGCGCCGACGCCGCGGGCCGGGGCACGACTGGGCGGTGGTGCGGCTCGCCGCCACCGGCGTCGTCGAGCGCGTCGATATCGACACGACCCACTACAAGGGCAACCACCCGGACCGCTGCTCGGTCGAGGTGTGCACGGCCGGCGGCGACGCCGTGCCGGCGGAGGGCTGGCGGACGGTCGTGCCCGAGACGCGGCTCGGCCCCCACGCGCGCCACCTGTTCGGCGTGGACGACCCCGACCCGGCGACGCACGTCCGCCTGAACATCTTCCCCGACGGCGGCGTCGCCCGGCTGCGGGTCCGCGGCCGGGTCACCGACGACGGCTGGCGGGCGTGGGGGACGCGCTGGCTGGACGTCCTGCTGCGGGAGCAGGCCGAGACGGTCCTGCGCGCCTGCTGCGCCTCGACCGCCTGGGTCGCCGGGATGACCGCGCGCCGCCCCTTCGGGGACTTCGGCGCGCTCACGGCCGCGGCGGACGACGTGTGGCGCGACCTCGGTGCCGCCGACCGGCTGGAGGCCTTCGCGGCCCACCCCCGCATCGGCGACCGGGAAGGCAGCGCCTGGTCGAAGCAGGAGCAGTCCGCCGCGGCCGGCGCCGGCGGCGACACCCCCACCCGGCTGGCCGCCGGGAACCGCGTCTACGAGGAGCGCTTCGGCCACGTCTTCCTGATCTGCGCGACCGGCCGCAGCGCCGAGGAGATGCTCGCCGACCTGGACCGCCGCCTGGGCAACGACCCGGACACCGAGCTCCGGGTGGCCGCGGAGGAGCAGCGCAAAGTCACGCGCATCCGACTGGAGAAGCTGGTGCGGCCATGACGATCACGACGCACGTCCTGGACACGGCCAGCGGCCGGCCCGCCGAGGGCGTGCCCGTGCTGCTGCAGGAGGCGGGCGACGACGGCGCCTGGCTCCGCGCCGGCGGCGGGACCACCGACGCCGACGGCCGCCTCTCGGGCCTGGTGCCGGACGGCCGGTCGCCGCGGCCGGGCCGCCACCGCCTGCTGTTCGACACCGGCGCGTACTTCGCCGCGGCGGGGGTGAGCGGTTTCTTCCCCGAGGTCGCCGTCACGTTCGACGTCGCCGACCCCGACGAGCACTACCACGTCCCGCTGTTGCTCTCCCCGCACGGCTACACCACGTATCGAGGCAGTTGATGAGGATCGCGCTCGGCGGCAACCGCTACGGCAAGTCCGGCATCCGGCTCGTGAAGGTCACGCGGCACGCCGACCGCCACGACCTCGCCGACCTGACCGTCGACCTCTGGCTGGAGGGCGACTTCGACGCGGCGCACACCGCTGGCGACAACGCGGCGATCCTGCCGACCGACACGATGCTCGCGACCGTGTACGCGCTGGCGAAGACCGGCTCGGTGGAGGAGATCGAGGCGTTCGGACTCCGCCTGGCCGAGCGCTTCCTCGACGCGGCGCCGGCCGCGTCGAGGGCAACCGTCGCGATCTCCGCCGAGCCCTGGACCCGCATGACCGTGGCCGGCGAGCCGCACCCCCACGCCTTCGCGCGGCTCGGCGGAGGCCGGCGGACCGTGGAGGTCGCACGCACTCGGGACCAGACCCGCGTGACCGCCGGCGTCGCCGACCTCACGATCCTCAAGTCCGCCGGTTCCGCCTTCAGCGGCTTCCTCACCGACGAGTTCACCACGCTGCCGGAGACCGACGACCGCATCCTCGCGACCGCCCTGACGGCGGCGTGGCGCTACGGCGACGGCGACGGCGAGGTCGACTGGGGCGACTCGGCCGAGGCGGTGCGCCGGGTCCTGCTCGAGACCTTCGCGGTCCACGACAGCCGGTCGGTGCAGCACACGCTCTACGCGATGGGGGAGGCGGTGCTCGCCGCCCGGCCGGAGGTCGAGGCGGTGCGCCTGACCATGCCGAACAAGCACCATCTGCCGGTCGACCTCGGCCCGTACGGACTGGCGAACGACAACGAGGTCTTCGTCGCGGCCGACCGCCCGTTCGGCGCGATCGAGGGCACGGTCGTGCGGGCGGGCGCCGCCCCGTGGTGAGCCGGTCGCTGCAGGCCGGGGAGGTCGCGGACCTCGCCGCCAGGGTCGAGGTCGCGACCGCCGCGCACCAGGCGCGCTACCCGGGGGATCCCGGTGGCCGGCAGCCGGTGAGCACCGTCTACGTGCCCGCCGACCGCTTCACCGCCGCGACCGCGCAGGACTTCGGCCGGGAGGCCCTGCGGCTGCTCGACGCGCACGCACCGGACGGCCCGGCGCTGGCGGAGGCGTTCGACCTGCGAGGCGACCTGGCCGGGCGGGTCCGCGAGCGGGTGGCCGCGAAGCTCGGGAGCGAGCCGGTCGAGGACCTGCGGGTCGACTTCGAGGACGGGTACGGGCTCCGCGTGGACGACGAGGAGGACACGCACGCCGCGGCCGCCGCCGCCGCGGTCGCGGTCGCGGTCGCGGAGGGCACGCTGCCGCCCTTCGCCGGCCTGCGGGTCAAGCCGTTCTGCGACGGGCTGCACCGGCGCAGCATCCGCACGCTCGACGTCTTCCTGACCACGCTGCTGGACGCGACCGGCGGCACCCTGCCCGCGGGCTTCGTCGTCACGTTCCCGAAGGTCGTTGCGGTCGAGCACGTGGCGGCGTTCGTGTCGCTGCTCGAGCGACTGGAGGGATCGCTGTCGCTGCCGGCGGGGGCGCTGCGCTTCGAACTCCAGGTCGAGACCACCCAGTCGGTCGTCGACGACCACGGTCGGCTGGCGCTGCGGCGATTCCTCGACGTGGCCGGCGGGCGGCTGTCGGGCGCGCACTTCGGGGTCTTCGACTACACCGCGGCCTGCGGGCTGCCGCCGGCGGAGCAGCGGCTCGACCACCCGGCGTGCGACTTCGCCCGCCACGTCATGCAGGTGGCGCTGGCCGGGACGGTGGTGCGGCTGTCCGACGGGTCGACGAACGTCGTGCCGGACGGCGACGGCACCGCGGCGGTGCGCCGGGCCTGGAGGGTGCACGCCGGCCAGGTCCGCCACTCGCTGCGCCACGGCTACGTCCAGGGCTGGGACCTGCACCCCGCGCACCTGCCGAGCCGGTACGCGGTGGTGTTCGCCTTCCTGCTCGACGATCTCGACGGCACCAGCGCGCGCGTGCGCGCCTGGACGGAGCAGGGCGGCGGCGACGGCGGGGTGCTCGACGAGCCGGCGACCGTGAAGGCCCTCGTGGCGCACCTCCGCCGGGCCGTCGACGCCGGCGCGGTCAAGGAGGCCGACGTGCTCGCGGCCACCGGCCTCGCCCCGGGGGCGCTGCACCCTGCCGGATAGGGTTGGCCGCCGCAGCGGCCGGAACAGGAGCGGGCATGGACGAGCGCGAGACCCTGGACTGGGCGGCCTTCGGGTCTGCGGCGCGCGAGCTCGCGCAGGCGGTCGTCGACGACGGCTACCGACCCGACATCGTCCTGTCGATCGCGCGGGGCGGCCTCGCCGTCGCTGGGGCGCTGTCCTATGCGCTCGCCGTGAAGAGCTGCTTCGTGCTGAACGTCGAGTACTACACCGGCATCGACGAGCGGCTCGACGCGCCCGTCGTCCTGCCGCCGATCCTGAACCTCGACGAGGCGAAGGGCGCGCGCGTGCTCATCGCCGACGACGTCGCCGACACCGGCCACACGCTCGCGCTGGTCGAGGATCTGTGCCGGGAGAAGGTCGCCGAGACCCGCATCGCGGTGCTCTACGCCAAGCCCCGGTCGATCGTCGACTGCGACTACGTCTGGCGCCGTACGCAGCGCTGGATCGAGTTCCCCTGGTCCTGTGAGCCCGCGCTCGTCGACAAACCGGTCCGCTGGGCGCCCGCGGCAACGGCCGTCCCCCCGACGACCTGACGTCGCGGGCCCACCTCACCCCGGGGTCTGTCGACTCGGTGACGCAGCCGGTAGCCGTGTCGACACACGCCGGGTCGGGGGTCAGCCGAGGCCGGCGGCGCGGCCGCGGGCGGCGAGCTTCTCCGCCATCTTGCGGGAGGCCTCGTCGATCATCTTGCCGTCCAGCGACGCCGCGCCCCTGCCGGCCTGCACCGCCTCGTCGTACGCGGCGAGCATCCGCTCGGCGTGGTCGAACTGCTCCTTGGACGGCGCGAACACCTCGTTGGCGATCGCGACCTGGGACGGGTGGATGCACCACTTGCCGTCGATGCCGAGCAGCTTCGCGCGGGTCGCGGACTCGCGGTAGCCCTCGGGGTCGCCGTAGTCGCCGTACGGCCCGTCGATCGCGTCGCAGCCGACCGCCCTGGCGGTGTTCACGATCTGGGCGAGGATGTAGTGCCACTGGTGGCCGGGGTAGTCCCGTTCGATCATGCCGAGGTCCAGCTGCGGGACGCCCTGGTTCGCGGCGTAGTCGCCCGGCCCGAAGATCAGCGTCTCGATCCGGTCGGTGACGCGCGCGATCTCGGTCATGTTCACGCTGCCGGTGCCGGTCTCGATCTGCACCTCCAGCCCGATGCGGCGGTCGAGCTCCAGGTCGGACTCCAGCTGGTTCAGCAGGTTCTCGACGAACCACAGCTGGCCGGCGTCCTGGACCTTGGGGATCATCAGGCAGTCGAGCTTCGCCCCGGCGCCCCGCACCAGTTCGATGACGTCGTCGTACTGATAGCGGGTGGTGGCGTCGTTGACCCGCACGACCACGATCTTGTCGCCGTAGTCGTTGCTGTTCAGCGCCTCCACGACCTTGGCCCGCGCCCCCTTCTTCTCGTTCGGCGCGACCGCGTCCTCGAGATCGAGGAACACCTGGTCGGCCTCCGTGCCGGCGGCGCGGGCCATCATCTTCGGGTCCGAGCCGGGCACCGCCAGGCACGACCG
>JACCXR010000022.1 GCA_013696915.1 Euzebyaceae bacterium | reverse complement strand
AGGCGAGCTGGTCGCCCATGCGCTGCAGGAGCCGGACGACGCGGGTCTCATCGACCACGGGCGTGGGACTCCTTGAAGGTGCGGTTGACCATCTCCTGGCGCGAACGCTCGTCGAGGTAGCGCAGGCGCGTGTCGGCCTGCCAGCGGACGCGCGCAGGGGGGTCGTCGTCGAACAGCAGCTCGCCGTGCAGGGCGATCCGCCCGGCGAGTTCCATTGGTGCGTGGTTGAGCGCCAACAGGTCGACACCCGAGGGCAGCGGGACCTCCCACGGCGCCACGTCCCCCGCCAACCACGCGGCGACGTCGAGGTCGGAGTCGGTGCGCGCCGAGGCACTCACGCGGCTGCCGTGCAGGAAGGCGAAGCGCGCCCCGGCGGACCGCAATGCCGCCCGGATCGCGTCGAGGTCGAAGCCCTCGACCCCTGTGCCCGCCGTGCCGCGCATGCGGCGATCCTCGCACGGGCGTGTCCCGCCGTGCCGGAAGTGACGAGGTCGCAGATGCATCGAGCGGGCAGCCCGACGAAGGCTTCCCGGATCAGCTCCTCGAGATCCAGACCAGACCGTGTCCCTGAGGTCGTGCCCTGCACGACATCGCTCGACGTACCCGGGGGATTGCCTTTACGGGCTTGACTGAACGGCGATATCCTTGCCGGCAGTGGCAACTCGGGAGGACTTCGTGCGCGAGGCGACGGCGGCCTACCGCGCCCGCCTGGAATCGCTGACCGACGGTCTGGGTGTCCCGGCTGCTGACCCCCGGGCGGCCGGCGAGCGGGCGGCGGCGTTGACCGCCGCAGGCATCGCATGGAACGACGCGGTGGGGCCGTTTCTTGATACGGACGGCGTCCGTTCGGTGCTCGGCGGGCCCAGCCGCCAGGCGGTCGCCGACCGGGTCCGGCACCGGCGGCTGCTGGCGTTGCGGACGGCCGACGACGGCGGCGGTGCGCGGCTGGTCTATCCCCTGTGGCAGTTCGACGGCCAGACGCCCGCAACGCTGCCCAGGGTGCTCGCCGCTGCGGGCTACGACCCCGCTGAGCGCACTCACGGCTGGCACGTCGCCTCCTGGCTGTCCACGCCCGACCCGGCCCTGGGTGGTCGGCGTCCCCGGGACCTGCTCGCCGCCGGGCATGCCGACGCCGTCGTGGCCGGTGCCGCCGACGTTCGCTACGAACTGGGCGTCGACGAGCTGGCGGCCGGCCGTGCCCGGGCGCAGCGCGGGACGTGACAGCTCCCAGCGGACTGGCATGGCCTCCGGACCATCCAGCCGAGTTGGCGCGCATCCCTTCGGCCGCGCTGCCGCTGCGGCTGCATCGGCTGTCGCACTGGACCAGTCCGTGGTGGTTCTCCAGTGCCGGTGCGGGCGATCAGGGAGGAAGGTTCGGCCTGCCCACGCCGCACGGCACCTGCTACCTCGCCGAGAACCTCGAGGGCGCGCTGCTCGAGAAGGTGCTGCGCCGCCCCAGGCAGCTCGTCGCCGCCGAGCAGCTCACAGGCCTCTTCCACGTCAAGGTCGCCGTCGTCACGCCGGCACCGACGGCCGATCTCACCGCCGCGGCCGTGACGGGATTGGGCGTCAACGCCGAGATCTCCACCGGCCTGGACTACGCCAAACCGCGGGCGTGGGCAGCTGCCCTGCACCGGGCCGGCTGGTACGCCGTGCGCTACGCCCTGCGCGGAGACAGCAGCCTGCGGCAGCGCGGAGTCGCGCTGTTCGGCAGGGCCGGTCTGCATCGGCGGGCGCCGGCTGGGTTCCGCACATCGCTCACCACCCTGGATCCCGTCGAAGCGGCGGCTCTGCTCGAACGGCGAGGCGTGGGCGTCCATCCCATCCCCCTCGCCCGCGACCTCCCCCTCGTGCCGCCGTCAGGCTGACCTGCGGGACCGGAGCAGGTCCAGCCCCGCCGTCCCCCTCAGCGCGCCGTTCGGGCGTCTCGACGGAGCTCGGTGTGCCAGACGTCCTCGACGTCCACCACGAACAGCGAGCGGCCGGCGAGCTGATCGGACGTGATACCGAGGCGCTGGAGGGTGGGCACCAGCTGCGCGACGGTCAACCGGTTGGCGTGCGCCTTGGAGTCCCAGACCGAGATCACGCACAGGCCCTCCGGACCGGTGCCTGCGTACGTCGCGATCAGGCCCTCGATCGGGTCGTCACCGAGTTCCCGTTGGAGGCGTGGTGCCAGTCGATGCTGACACCCGGGCTCTGGCTGACCATCGCGTAGGACATGGCTGCTTCCTTCTCGTGGTTGGTGGCCCGTTGTCACGGTGCCGCCTCACCGTAGGGAGTGGCCGGCGAGCGGCCATCGGGGGGAATACTGAGTCCGCTACTCAATCTGGGCGGTCGGGCGCGTCGCGACCCACGCGGCGATCTGGGCGCGGTTGTCCAGGCCGAGCTTGGCGAGGATGTGCTGCACGTGGTTCTCCGCGGTGCGCTTCGAGACCACCAGGGCCTCGGCGATCTGCCGGGCGGTCAGGCCCTGGGCCACGAGGTGGGGGGTCCGGGCCTCGCGGGCAGACAGCGGCGACGCCGCGAAGCGACCAAGCCGACCGCGGAACGCAGGCGCCGCACACGTGCGATCAGCGGGGCCATGTCCAGCGGTGCCGTGATGCCGTCCGCCTCGTCCGGATGCTCGAAGGCGCCACCCACGATCCTCTGGGCCAGCGGCGCGTGGTCGTGCAACCGTGCCTGCTGGCCGAGCGCGAGTTCCGCCGGCGACGGCGTCGTGGCCGAGTACAGCGGCCGCACGCTGCGCGTGTTGCATGAGCATGGCCACTGGCAGGAATTCATCGACATCGATCTGGAAGGTCCGTCGATCACCATCCGCATCGACGACTGCACGAGCGCCACAGTGAACCTTCCGCTGTCGAGCAGCGCCAGCCGGTTCTGAGCGAAGACCACCGGGTCCGCCGTCGGCGGTGGTCCTCGCCGACCTCGCCGCGTCTGCTCACCCAGGGCCTCCAGCCGTGTAGCGGCCGTGCTGCTCCGCCGCCTGCGTCTCCGTGTGCGCGGCGTCGTAGGTGAGAACGATCGGCCTGCGCGACGCGACGCCGACCGGCGGCAGCTGCGCGAGGATCGCGCACACCGCGCTCGAGCGGTGCACGTTCAGGTCGTCGAGCAGGGTGCGGTTCGACAGGCGGCCGTGCGCGGCGAGGTAGTCCCACGCCGTGTTGAACATCCACGCCGGGATGTGCTGCGGCCCCGCGGCTCGTTGTCGGCTGCGCTCGGTTTGCACCCACAACCCGTGCCGGCGCACCTGGGTGATCCGGTTCGGGCGGTCACCTGCGAGCGTCTGCACGGTCATTCCCTCGTGCACGCTCGCGCGCAGCCACGCCCAGAGGTCGGGGTCGAAGACGTCGGACTGGAGGGGTTCGAGCGTCGGTTCCCATGCGAAGGCGGCGCCCTCGGTCCACAGTGCCTCGCCGCGTTCCCACAACTGGGCGAGCGGCGGCGCGTCACTGGGACCGGTCAGCAGCGCCGCGACCTCGACGTTGCGGACCAGGCCGCTGGTGAGGTTCGCCGACCCGACGAGGGCACGCGTCCCCTTTCCCTGTCGCGCCAGGTACAGCTTCGGGTGATAGGTGCCCCACGCGGCGTTGAACACGCGCACCCGTGTCCCGAAGCCTGCCGCGTCGTGAAGGGCAGCCGTGGTGGTGCTGCCGAACACCGTCGTGGCCAGGAGGCGGCCACCTCCGCTGAGGCGCTTGAGCTGCCCCTCGAGGAGGTGGACCCCCGCCTGGTTCGCGAACGCCACGCAGAGCAGGGCTTCGTCCGCCGCCGACACGAGGTCGCGCACGGTAGGCAGCAGTTCGTGCCGATCGGGGATGCACACCTCGACGTCCACGCCACGAAGTGTTGCAGCAGCCGGTGCCTGGACCCGGGGTCACAGGGATTCGCTACCGTCCCCGCGGTGCACGGGGGACGATGGTGCCCGTTGACGCCGCCGAAGCCCCTGGCGTGCTGGCACGCCACGTGGCGGGGGTGCTGGAGCGCGAACTCCGCACGCGCTCGGCACCGGAGCGGATAGCGATGGTCAACGCGCTCCTCCAGCGGATCGCCGCGCCGCCGGACCACGTCTTGGAAGGCCCGCAGCAGCTGTACGCCATACGGCCAGAGCCAAGTCTTGCCATCGACCGCTTCACCACCTGTCCCGAGATCGCCCTCGCCGAGGCCGCGCTGCTCACCAACGGCCGCGGCGAGCCGCCCCTGAACGCCGAGCTCGCATCCCCCTGCGGTCATCACCAGCACCTATGTCGATGCGACGCAACGGCGGGTGCTCGACGAGCCCGTCCGGCGCTTCGGTGTCGAGGTGAAGGTGGGCCACGAGGAACGCTCGACCCGGCGGCATGCGAAGGCGTGGCTGTTCGCCGGCGCACCGGCTACGGTGATGGAACCGAGCTTATGGGAGATGGGGTGCGCCTCGCGGAGGTGCTGCCCGACGCCAACCAGGAGCGCACCGTGCCGCTCGGGCTCACCGGCAACCGCGACACGCTGGCCGAGGCGGCGGTGAAGAGCGCAGTGAGCACCGAGGAGCTCACCGTGTTCCACGGAGAGGCGTCATGAGGGCGGTTGCGGACGGTCGAACGGCCCTGCGACCGCCGCCTTCGTTGGAGGAGTTGCGCACCAGGCGGCAAGAGATTCTGACTGTCTGCGCGGAGCACGGCGCCGGCAACGGTCCGGGTGTTCGGGTCGGTGGCGCGAGGTGAGCAGGACGCGGACAGTGACCTCGACCTTCTCGTCGACTTCGCCCCCGGAGCGAGTCTCTTCACGTGGGGTGGGCTGATCGGTGCCCTCGAAGACCTTCTCGGCTGCGCCGTCGACGTCGCCGAGCCGCCCAGTCTGAAAGAGCGGCTGCGTCCGCGGGTCCTCGCCGAGGCGGTGTCCCTGTGAGAGGCGCCCGCGCGGACCGCGAGCGCCTGTTTGACATCCTCGACGCGATCCAGTCGATCAAGACGCACATCGCCAGCCGTCGCCGGCTCGACGACGACGTTGCCGCGACGGCGGCCGCCCGACGGATCGAAATCGTGGGAGAGGCGTCGGGATGCTGTCAGCCGAGCTGCGCGACGCCGATCCCGAGGCCGCGTGGCCGAGCGCCGTGGACATGCGCAACCGGCTCATCCACGGCTACTTCGACCTCAACCCCGACCGCATCTGGGACACCATCGCGGCATGACCCCCCGGTTCTCGAAAACCTTGCCGTCAAGGCCTGACCCAGCGCGGTCACAAGGAGCTGGTCCACTCGGGAAAGGTGGAACTCGCCGACCCTGGACTCGGCACCATGACTGGCTCGTGCCCTGGGGCTGTGCTGGAACGGGTGAGGGGAATCGAACGCTGTCGCGTGCGGGGCTCTACGACTCGTCGGGTCGCGGGATCTGATCAAGCAACGACGGCAGGTCCTCGGTCACGGTGGACCACAGCACATCGAGGTTCACGTCGAAGTAGTGATGCACGAGGCGGTCCCGCATGCGAGCGGCGGCAGACCAC
>JACCXR010000020.1 GCA_013696915.1 Euzebyaceae bacterium | reverse complement strand
CCTGTGCGGTGGTGGCGCCGATCGATCCGGTCTGGGGCCGTGCCGCCGGGCTCGCGTGTGAGAGGTTCTCGTAGTCCGGTTGTCCCGGGACGTCGTCAACGTTGGAAGGAAGATTCGTCGGCTCGATCTTGGCCATGGCGAATCGAGAGGCATCGAACAGCGCCACCTCGCCAGCGCTGATGGTGAGCACCAGGAACGCACCATCGGCGGAGAGGATCGGCAGGAGCGGCTTCACGTAGTAGCCGGGGCCGACGGTGACGTGCTCGTCCAGATCGAGCGGGACCTTGAACCAGCGGGCGGCGTCACCGTCGAGGAACACCGCCAGGCCCTGGTTCTGATGCTGCCAGAAGGCGTAGTCGTCGACGAGCGCCGTGGCCGGTTCGACGAACGCCGCGGCGTCAGCCTCGCCCATTCCTGTCGCCACGAGCTTTTCGGTGGCTTCGGCGGCGAGGTTCTTGAGTCGGATTGGGTCTTGGCGGATCTCGCTGCCGCGGATGTGGGTGGGCAGAAAGATCGAGACTCCCACCTGCGGGGCGGCCGACATCAGAGCGGAGAGATCGGATCGCGTGAACATCGTGTCCGTCTCAGTTCTGCTCGGCGCGGCGCACCGTGGCGCCGCCCTTGCGATTGTCGAGCCGCCCGAACCGGCTGTCGAGCAGGCTCGTGAGCTTGCGTAGCGCCCCGCTGCAGGCCTCCTCGACGGTGGTGCCGTGGTTGGTCACCGCGACCGGCTGCTGCCCTGCCGGTCGGGCCTCGATCATGCACCGCTTGTCGGCGGGCCCGCTCTTGTCGGCGTTCTCGTCGCCCAAGTGGACTTCCACACGGGTGAGCCGATCACTGAACCGCGACAGCCCTGAAGTCACGTCAGCGGCGACCTGGCTGGTGAGTTCGTCGCTTCCGTCCACGTTGCGGTCAGTGGTGACTTCAATCTGCATGCCAGACCTCCATGTTGCGGAAACTGCGGGCTCGACGGAAGCGTCGCCGAAACGGCGTTGGGGCGTCTGTTGGTGTTGACGCGCTACCAAGGTCCGGAGCACCGCTCCCGATCCCGGGCCGGTCGATGCCGACTCTACACGTGTGGGATCTCGTCTGCTGATGCCACCCTACCTGGTTCTCGGCCATCTCCGACCGTGAAGCACGCTTGGATCCGAGCCGGATCGCGTCCCCGGGGCCTCGGTCTATCAGGCGCCCGCGCCATGGGCCCGGCGACACCTGCGGCAGCATCTCAGGCGGGCTCCGCTGCTCACCGCTGAGCTCGGCTCGTAGGCTCGGGGTTCGTGGCTGACAAGCAGGTCTGGCTGGTGTTGATCTACAAGGTTCCTTCCGAGCCGACTCGGTTGCGGGCCACGGTGTGGCGTCGCCTGAAGGCGCTGGGAGCGGTGTACCTCCAGAACTCGGTGGCGTCGCTGCCTGCGTCGGCGGACGCCGAGCGGGCGATGCGGTCGCTGCGCAAAAGAGATCGTCGAGATGGGCGGCACCGCCCAGCTGCTGCGCAGCGAAACACTCGTCGGCGAGGGCGACATCGTGCAGCTGTTCAACGCCGCCCGCGACGAGGAGTACGCCGAGATCGTCGATCGCGGCAACGACTTCCTCGACGAGGTCGAACGCGAAACCAAGGCAGAGAAGTTCACCTACGCCGAGCTGGAGGAGATCGACGAGGACCTTTCCAAGCTCAAGGGGTGGCTGGCCAAGGTCCGGGCCCGCGACACCCTCGATGCTGCCGGCTACGGCCCCGCTGTCGACGCGCTGGCTCGCTGCGAGGCCGTGTTCGAGGAGTTCACCAGCCGGGTCTACGACGCCAATCCCGACCACTGACGTTGCAAGTGGTACCTAACGACTGTTGGGTTCAGTGTGTGGCGTTTGGGACTGAAGAGCAGGTGGCGCTGTCGCCGGAACGGCGCCGGCACCTCACGACTCGGGGGTTGCGCCTCGAGTACGCCACCCTCGGCTGGAACGTCATCGAGATCGGGTTCCTCGTCTACGGTGCGATCGCCGCCCGGTCGGGCGCCCTCGCAGGGTTCGCGCTCGACTCGTTCATCGAGATCTTCGCCTCGCTCGTCGTCGTGTGGGAGCTGAAGGGGACCGCCGACCCCGCCCGCGAGCAACGCGCCGTGCGCCTCATCGGTCTCGCGTTCTTCGCCCTGGCGCTCTTCATCGCCTTCCAGGCCGCCGTCACGCTGGCGCTCGGCATCCGGCCGGACTCCTCACCGCTGGGCATCACCTGGCTCACCGGCACCGTGATCGTCATGTTCGGCCTCGCCTGGGGCAAGGCCCGTACCGGCCGGGAGCTCGCCAACCCGGTGTTGTCGGCCGAAGCCAAGGTCACCGTCGTTGACGGGTCGCTCGCCACGGGCATCCTCGCCGGCCTCGTCCTCAACGCCGTGTTCGGATGGTGGTGGGCCGATGTCGCCGCCGGCATCATCCTCGTCGCCTACGGCATCCGCGAAGGAACCGTCCACCTCCGGTCGAGCCCACCGTCACCCTGAACGGCGGTGCGGCCGCGGGGTTCAGGCCACAGGACCGAGCGTCGGCTCGTCGCGATGCCTGCTCACGAGGACCACAACGGCGATGGCTGTCGACCAGCCGACAAGCTCAGGGCGCCGAGCCCGGGCTCCAATGCCCCAGGTCGGGGCGCCCCGCGCAGCTGCCCGAGTGTGCGTACGAGCCGATCCAACCGTGGGATGCACAACGGGCGTCC